>CAXHHS010000085.1:0-13687 GCA_964015645.1 uncultured bacterium | reverse complement strand
TCGGAGAATTGGTTACAGATGCCGGGGCAGGCCATATCTACATTCTTGAAGCACTATATGACTGGCAGTCTTACAGCAATTTTGGATATAAAGCTATCGGAGATTACCTGGACGCAACGCCTATCGATTTGAATGAAAAGGCTCCTTTTAGCGATTACGCCACTCGATCGGTAAACGGCAATCCGTTTATCTATAATACCCTGACGCAAAACGCCATTCTTGACAATCTTGATTGCTTAATATCAATCTCAAAGGCAAAACGCCATAATGGCGCAGGCGTAACTCATGGCATCAAGAATCTGGTAGGAACGCTGCCATTGCCAGTGGGCTTATACAATGACGGCCAGGGTTGGCGTGCTGCAATACATCGCCATAATTTACATGACGGCAATACCTATAGTAACCTGTGCCGGGTGATCATGGATCTCCATCGGGCTTCCCCGATCCAATTGGTGGTTAACGATGCCATCATGACTGTTCTGGGCGGTGAAGGACCGTGGGGTAACATTACACCAGCAAACTTTGACACCCTGGTTGCCAGCAAGGACCCCGTGGCGGGAGACGCTATTGCCACCCTGGCATTGGGATACGATCCGATGGCGCCAGACGGAACCGTACCTTTTCCGCAGAGCCTCAACTATCTCCGATTAGCCAACCAGTTGGGCATGGGGGAATTTGACTTGGGCAACATTGAGATCATCGATACCGCTCCAACCGGAATTTACCCGGTAGCCGATGGAGTACTGCCCAATGCCATCGATCTGGTCAACTATCCCAATCCCTTCAATAATGAAACGGTATTCCGGTTTTCCCTGGTAACCGGAGGCTTTGTTGCTATAACAATCTATAATGCCTTGGGCCAACCGGTTCATAAATTGGTTGAAGATCGATTACCAGCCGGAATTCATGAAGTTAAGTGGGATGGAAAATCAGGGCGAGGTAGGCACCTGCCAACCGGTATGTATTATGCGATTATGAATGCCGACGGCCATAGAAAAACTCACAAGTTGGCATTAATAAAATAGGCGTGGAAAGTTTTCAATCTGCTACCTTTCTGCCACCTCCCCCCTATTATCCAAAGTCAGCCCCAAAAGAAAAGCCCTGTAAGTGATCATTCTTACAGGGCTTAAGCTGGTGGCGTCTCCCAGAATTGAACTGGGGACACACGGATTTTCAGTCCGTTGCTCTACCGACTGAGCTAAGACGCCTACCGTATTGGGCGGAGAATATAATATCGGCGATTTTGAAAAGCAAGCCATTTTTCCGCCGGAATTGAAGTTTTTTTAATATCATTCGAAAACGCTGGAAGCCCACCGAAATCCCTTCTCCGGTTAAAAAACTTTGTGCCATTTGTCACGCCAAAAACTTAAAAATAGCTTACAATAAATGTTTATGACGCTTGGTTTTAATGCTTTCATTAGCTACCTTAACTACCTTTTCCAGGTTTCAAAGCGGTGGAGCACAAGGCATGATTTTACTCTTATCGAATGATCAAAAAACAGCAACCACAATTAAAGAAGACCTCGCCAGAGAAGGATTTGAAGTTGATATTGTTGATGATCACGAAGAGGCGTTCAGCCGCTTAAAAAATGGTAGTTATCGCACATTCCTTTTGGATTTTCAATATACCGAATATGATGTTTTTGAAATCTGCCAAAAGGTGAAGCGAAACCCGCTGCTGCAATCCACCCCATTGATTTGCATTATAGAGCAAAGCCGCTTTGTCGATCAATTGCTGGCTTTCGAAATGGGCGCCGATGATTTCATCTTAATGCCATATTCCTCCCTGGAAATTCAATTGAAAATGCGCTCTTTACAACGGATTATTGATCTTCAAAACCAGATTTTATTAAAAGACAGCCAATTGGATAATCTTCGGAACATCCAGCGCATTATGGTGACGCTGAACCAATACATCAACAATGCCCTGACTCCCTTATATTTTGCCGCTCAAATTATGGAAGCCCAGCCGGAAAGCGTAGAACGCTGCAAGGAAGTAACGAAGGATACCGTCGAGTTTATTAGTAAGGTATTGCAAAATTTTCATCAGATTGTTCAATCCGGCAAAGAGCGCGTTTTAAAAGAAGGGGTTTATGACGATATGATTTTTGAGATTGAGCAGGAATTAAATAAACTTATAGAGAAGTCGAAGTAAGAGTTCATTTTCGAGTGCCGGAGAATTTAAGGAACTCGCCATCAATCTTCCTCGATAATATGCTGCCCTCTGAACACAATTCCCTTTGATTCCATAAAAACCATTTACTACATTGCCTCCCGAAATTAAGGATTATCAACAAATGAGTATTTATTCTATCGGTGTGGATATTGCCGATATCGACCGCGTAAAGCGCATGGTAGAACAATACGGCGACCGTTTTATTCGAAAAGTATTTACAGAAGCGGAAATAAACTATTGCAGCCAAAAAGCTGCTTTCGCCCATAGTTACGCTGCCCGCTTTGCTGCCAAAGAAGCGGTGTTTAAAGCTGCCGGCACCGGCCTGGGATTAGGCATGTGGTGGAAGGATGTGGAAGTCGTTAATACCGAAAATGGCAAACCGGTAATCCGGCTTAGCGGCACGACGGCGAAAATGTTAGCGGGAAAACGAGTGCATCTCTCGCTGTCACACTCCGGCAACCAGGCGATTGCGATGGTTGTTATTGAAGGATAATGGAAAAAGGGGGAAGGATAAAAAACTCAGCGGAGCAGGATCATTTTCCGAATATCCGAATACACATCACGTAACACGTTTTAGAAAGGCATTTCATGATAGCCAGGGCAATTTTAATACCTTTATCCATCATAATACTGGGCGTATTGGCAATGTTTTTTTTGACCAGCCTGAAACAAGAACCGCCGAAACGGGAGTTTGCACCCCGCCCCAAGGTTGTGGAAGTTGATGTCGTAAACCTACGCGATGTGCAATCCGAAATCCTCGCTTACGGCCGCTTAAAATCCGCTCAACCGGTGCAGCTTTACAGCGAGGTGGCCGGTGAATTGATAGCCGGTAACATTCCCTTTCAGCCGGGGCAGTCATTCAAAAAGGGCGACCTGCTGGTTAAAATCGATGATCGCCAGATTAAGCTGGACATCAACAGCGCCAAAAGCGAAATGCTGACGGCGCTGGCTTCCATGTTGCCGGAAATCAAAGTGGATTTTCCGGAGAAATATAGCCTTTGGGAAAACTATTTTGATGGCGTCGAATTCGATAAGCCAATCGCCCCGCTGCCGGAAGTAAAGGAGCAAAAAATTAAACTGTTTCTTTCGCGATTTAATGTCTACAAACTCTATTTTAATGTGCAAAACCTGGAAATCCGTTTCGGCAAACATTACTTTCGCGCGCCCTTTGACGGCTCAATTGTTTCCACTGATTTGCGAATTGGCTCCACAGCCCGCAACGGCACGCGATTGGGAGAAATCATCAACCTGGAAGCGCTGGAAGTAGAAGTGCCGGTAGCGGTGCAGGATATTCAATGGATCGACCGCAA
This sequence comes from uncultured bacterium, assembly GCA_964015645.1. GTDB lineage: Bacteria > Calditrichota > Calditrichia > RBG-13-44-9 > J075 > CAXHHS01. Next base: position 10,201 of record CAXHHS010000085.1, on the reverse strand, counting down.
AAACCCGGTTTATTTTACTTCCACGGAAGTGGCCGGGCGCTGGAAAGGATTTATAAAACGCATTGGCCGCTCGATTGATGAACAAACCCAAACCGTGCCAGCGTTTATCTCCATCGATAAATCACAAAGCAACCATATTTACGATGGTGTTTTTCTCACCGCCCATATTCCCGGCGAAGTTATCCCAAACGCTGTTACCATTGCTCCCAAGGCGCTTTACAACCAGAAAAATGTTTATTTGATTAAAAACGGCAAACTCGATTACCGGGAATTAACCATCGCCCGCAAACAAACCGATTTCGTCATTGTTACCAGTGGCCTGGCAGAAGGCGATACACTGGTAACGGAAGTGCTGCAAGGCGTTGCCCCCGGCATGTTAGCTCGCGCAAAATCCGCCGAGACGGCAGAAGGGAGCCGGCCATGAGTAAAATCATCGCATTTTTTATTCGCTATCCCGTTTGGTCGAATGTGCTGCTGTTTGGCATTATCGGCTTTGGCGCCATCTCTTTTTGGATGATGAAATATTCGTTTTTCCCGGTGGTGAAAACCAATATTGTAACAGTTCAGGTGTCCTATCCCGGCGCTTCCCCCCAGGAGGTGGAAGAAGGCATTATTCTGAAAGTCGAAGAAAACATCGAAGGCATTGAAGGTGTCGAACGCGTTACATCCGTTTCTCGTGAAAATTTCGGGGTGGTGAATGTGGAATTCACCGAAGGATCGGATTTTAACAAAGCGCTATCCGATGTTAAAAACGCCGTTGACCGCATCAGCTCCTTTCCGCTGGGCAGCGAACGGCCAGTGGTGTTCGAGCTGCCTTCGTTTAGCCGGGCGCTTTCGGTGGTGATTTATGGTGAAACTGACATCGCCAACTTAAAGTATATCGCCGAAAATTTGCGCGACGAGCTGCTGGCAGCCCCGGAAATTTCCCTGGTTACGATTTCCGGTATTCCCAACCCGGAAATTTCGATTGAGGTTTCCGAAGCGGATTTGCGCCGCTACAAACTGAGCTTCGATGAAATTACCCGGGCAGTGCGTTCTGCCAACGTTAACATCTCCGGCGGCAAATTCGAAACCCAGGACGAAGAAATTCTCATCCGCGCCTACGGCAGAAATTATTACGCCAAAGAATTGCAAAACCTGGTGCTGCGTGGCAATCCTGGCGGAACGGTTATTTATCTGAAAGATGTCGCCACAGTGAATGAAACCTGGGAAGATGTGCCGGATAAAGTGTATTACAACGCCCAAAATTCTGTGGTATTAACTGTCGATAAAACCGATGAAGAAGACATTATCGCGGTGGTAAACAAAACCAAAGAAGTTATGGCCAATTTTAACGCCGCCAACGAGAAAGTGCAGACGATTTTGTTAGATGATCGCACTGTCAGCTTGCGGCAGCGCCTGGAGCTTCTTTCGAGAAACGGGCTGATTGGATTGGTTTTGGTGATCATTACGCTCGGTTTTTTTATGAACTTGCGCCTGTCGTTTTGGGTATCGATTGGAATACCGTTTTCCTTTGCCGGGATGTTTATCATTGCTAATCTTGTGGGTATTACCGTTAATGCAATTTCGACATTTGGGATGATCATCGTCGTTGGTATTTTGGTTGATGACGCCATTGTGGTCGGTGAAAATATTTTTGCCCACTACGAGCGCGGCGAACCGGCGCTAAAAGCGGCCTTCAACGGCACCATGGAAGTAATGGCGCCGGTATTTACGTCAGTATCAACGACGATTATCGCCTTTCTCCCCTTTTTCTTCTTAGAAGGATTTTTAGGGAAATTTATCTGGCACATGGCGCTGGTTGTATCGGCTTCCCTGGCCTTTTCCCTGGTGGAAGCATTTTTTGTATTGCCGGCGCACCTGGCACATTCCAAAGGATTGCACCCGCACAAAGATGACCCGCCGCTTCGCCAGAGGATCGAACAATTCATCAACTATTTAACTCACAAGCTGTATGCGCCGCTGTTAAAAAGTGCTTTGAAATTCAAATGGATTACGGTTACAGTACCCTTCTCGGCAGTTTTCATTACCATCGGTTTATTTGCCGGCGGGTTTATCGGCGCAACGCCCTTTCCGTTTATTGATGGCGATTCTTTGCCGATAAACGTTTCCCTGGTCGCTGGCCGGCAGGAGGCGGATACCGATTCCGTTTTAGCGCGAATCGAGCGCGCTGCCTGGAAAGTGAACAAGCAATTTAAGCAGGAACGGGAAGACGGCAAAGACATGATCCTGGGCATCCGCCGGGAAATTGGCAGTAACGATTTTGGCGAATCCGGCGGAAATACCGGTCGCCTGCGGTTAGAACTACTCGATGGCGAAACGCGCAATTTGGAGAGTTTTATGGTCGCTGCCCGCATTCGCAAAGCGGTGGGGCCGGTTCAGGAAGCGCAAAATATTACCTACGGCCGCCAGGGGTTTTTCGGAAAACCGGTTTCGCTAAGCCTGTTGGGAAATGACTTACAACAGCTAAACCGGGCGCGAGATTTATTAGTTGCGGAATTTGAAAATTTACCGACATTAAAAGATATTACCGACTCCAACCAGGAAGGCCGCCGGGAATTGGATATTATCTTAAAACCGCGCGCTTATGCCCTGAGATTAACGCTGAACGATATTGCCGGGCAAGTGCGCCAGGGATTTTTCGGGCAGGAAGTGCAGCGTATTCAACGCGGCCGCGATGAAATTCGAGTTTGGGTGCGCTACCGCCCGGAAGACCGCGCCGCCTTAAGTTTTTTGGATAAAATGCGCATTCGCACCCCCACCGGCGAAGAATATCCCTTCAGCGAATTGGCGGAATACAACATCGAGCGCGGCATTATTGCCATCAACCGCCTCGATAAAAGACGCGAAATAAAAGTGGAAGCTAATTTAGCGGATGAACGAGGCGACCTGCCGCCGGTAATGGCGGAAATCCAAAATGTTGTGATGCCCGGAATATTATCGCAAGTAAGTGGCGTTTCCGTTTCTTACGAAGGCCAGTCGCGCAATCGCGCAAAAGAGCAGCGTTCGATGCAGAGAACTTTTCCCCTGGCGCTTATCGGGATGTTTATTTTATTGGTGCTGGTGTTTCGCTCTTATGCCCAGGCGGTTTTAATTTTTGCGATTATTCCATTTGGCGTGATCGGCGCAGCCTGGGGGCATGGCATCCAGGGCGTGCAGATTTCATTTCTGTCGCTTTACGGCATTATCGCGCTCTCCGGGATTATTATCAACGACAGTATCGTTTTGGTCGATCAAATTAATCGAAATTTGCGTTCAGGGCAAAAGGTTGTCGATGCGGTTTACAATTCCGGAATCGCCCGCCTGCGGCCGATTTTACTCACCACCCTCACCACTGCCGCCGGTTTAGCGCCTTTAATCCTGGAAACCAGCCGCCAGGCGCAATTTTTGATTCCGATGGCCATTTCCGTTGCCTACGGCCTCCTGTTCGGCACTTTTATTTTGTTGTTAGTGTTACCGGCTGGCTATCTTGTCCTCAACAAAGTGCGCTATTGGATTGCAACGCGCATCGCCAATAAGCGCGAGTCCACTTACGAATCCGTAGAACCGGCGGTAAAGGAATTGCAGACGCCGGTGATCAATTGAGGTCAATGCAAAAACATATCACCAAAAAATCAGATATTCGGGATATTCTTACCGAATTAGAGAGTTTCTGCCAATCGGATCAATGGGTACGGTTTTGGGATGTTCTTGAAACCAAAATTCTCGCTCATAAAATAAAATTTCCATTGCTGGAATTTTTGGCCAAAGAGATGACCCGGTTCCTGCCCTTCGAAAATCAATTGGCAATAACCGATGAAATTATGCGAAAAGGATATATCGGTGGTAATGTCATTGCCGGTATCATTTTGCAGCAACGGCTTTCGGATGGCCCGGAAGAACCCTTTGCCAAAGCAATTGAATATTTTCTACAAGGCGACCAGTGGTTCGTCTGTGACATCATTTCCGAACGGGTAATGGGAGTCGCACTGCTCATCGATTTTGAACAAAGTTTCCTTTTACTAAAATCGCAAACGTTGCATTCCAATCATTGGGTGAAACGATCAGTTGGCATTGCCACCCATTACGCCACCAAAAAAGGATTGGAAAAGAAAAACGTAGAAACGCTGTTTCATTTGATTATCGACAATGCCAGCGACAAAAATATTCATGTGATGAAAGGATTAGGCTGGGCATTAAAAACAATCGCCAGGTACCATCCGGAGCTGGCCTTGCGATACCAACCACAAATCAACGCCAGCCCGCAAATAGGCAATTGGTATAAACGAAAAATCTCGATGGGATTAGAGCAGGCAAAACAGTTAATCGAAAGTTAGTGTTGGTTTAGCCAAACCGGGCTAAAATTAACTGCAAAATCGTTTTCAAACGTCTCTCCATTTTATAACCCCTTACATTTCCACCACTTTCTATTTGAAAAAAAAATCTTTAAACACAGCAACCAATCACAAAAACGGCATTGGGTTTTAAGATATTGCTTCCCGCTAAAACAAAGAGGAGAGTACCATTTAATGAAAAAGTTGATTCTTATTATCATTCTTGTTATCCTGGTGGCATCGGCTTATTTCCTGGTTTCGGAGCCGGAAGCTGTGTCTCAAAACACCCCTTCTTCCAATCACCAGCCGGAGTATGGCGGTACTTTGGTGGTCGGCATTCCCCGTGATGTCGATACATTCAACCCGCTTTTTACGGAAACGTTATTCGGTTGGGAAATTGTCCACTTGATGCTGTTGGGCCTTGCCGATCTGAACGACCGCTCCGAATTTGAGCCGGAACTGGCAACCTCCTGGGAACACTCCGGTGATTTGTTGAAATTAACCTATCATCTTCGAAAAGATGCGGTTTGGGCAGATGGCGTCCCCGTCACAGCGGAAGACGTTAAGTTTACCTTCGATTTGCTAATGGATACCAGTATCGCCAGCCCCCATCGCGATAAGCTGGAATTTGTTAAATCGGTTTCCATTGTCGATTCGCACACCGTAACCATTGAATTTACAGAGGCTTACCCGTACCAGGTGTTTGATACCGCAGGGGAAGTTTTGCCCAAACACATTTTGGAAAAAGTTGATCGCAAAGCACTGCGCAGCGATCCGTTTGGACGAACGCCGCTTTCATCCGGGCCATTCGTAATGAAGGAATGGAAAAACCAGCAATATATCGAATTGGTTGCCAACGAGCATTATTTTGGCGGACGGCCCTACCTGGACCGGGTGATTTTTAAAATTATACCGGACAATACCAATCTAATGACCCAACTGCAAACCGGCGAAGTCGATATGGTCATTAACGTTCCGCCGCAGGAAGTAAAGCGGCTAAAAGAAGCATCTTCAAATATTCGCTTTTATTCCACGAGTGGCAGGGTGTACCATTATATCGGTTACAATACAAAAAACCCCCGGTTTTCCTCGCCCACGACCCGGCAGGCATTAACGATGGCAATTGATCGCCAGGGAATTATCGATGCACTGCTTTATGGGTATGGCAAAGCTTGCACCGGCCACATCGCCCCCTTGCTTTCCTGGGCATATAATGAAACTGTAAAACCGATTTCCTATGATCCGAAAGCTGCCAGCCAGTCATTAGCAAAAGAAGGCTGGACCGATAGCGACGGAGACGGCTGGCTGGACAAAAACGGCAAACCGTTCGAATTTAATATTAAGGCCGATGCCGCAAATCGCACCAAAATGGATGTTGCGGTAATTGTGCAGGAGCAGTTGAAAAAGATCGGTATAAAAGTGAATATTAAATCCCTTGAATGGACCACTTTTGTAGAATCATTGAGCGATGATGACCTGGAAGCCTGGGTCGGCGGCTGGAGCACTTCGTTGTATGTTGATCCCACCCCGGTGTTTCATTCCACAGCAAATAAGGATTTGTTTAACTACGGCCATTATGCCAACCCGGAAGTTGATCGCTTAATCGAAGCTGGCCGGGAAGAGGTTGACCGGAAAAAGGCCGCGGCCATTTGGCACGAACTCCAGGAAATAGTTTACCGGGAACAACCCTATACATTTTTATATTGGATTGATCGCATTATAGCCGTTAACAATCGCTTTCAAAATGTAACGCCAATTCCCCTCAGCGCTTTGTATAACCTGGAACGGTGGTATCAAACACCGGCACCAACCGCTATGAAGGGAAACGATTCCAATTAAAGGATTGGTATAGAAAAAAATTCCCCTCCTTCTTTAAGGAGGGGACCGATTTTCGACGCGTTCAGCGAGAAAATCAGGGGTGGTTGCAAGAGGTCAACGCTTTCAAACCACCCCTGCGTTGCTCGTTAAACGCTTTGCCGAAGGCGCCCTTTGTGGCACATGCTGTCCCCTCCTTTCTAAGGCGGGGAATTAAGGATATTCACAATTGTCGAATGCCTTTAACAATGTTATGTATAATTCTGCTAAAAAAACACCACCGCTGGTAAGCGTAAAAAAACTTACCGTAAGTTTTCAACGCCTGGAATCACCATTTTTTGCCGTGACGAATGCCAGCTTTGAAATCCGCAATGGCGAAACCCTGGCACTGGTTGGCGAGTCCGGCTCCGGGAAAACGCTAACGGCTTTGGCCTTATTGGGTTTGCTGCCAAAAGCAGCCCGGCAAGTGCAGGGAGAAATTTATTTTAAAGGAAAAAAGGTCTCAGGCCATAAAAACCTAACCTTCCGGCAACTGCGGGGAAAACATATTTCGATGATTTTTCAAGACGCCAAAGCATCGCTCAATCCAACGATTCCAGCCGGCGTTCAAATTGCGGATGTAATTCGCACTCACCAAAATGTTTCCCGAAAATTAGCAAAAGAACGCAGCCTAAAAATACTTTTCCAAACCGGGTTGCCGCAGCCAGAAAAAATCTATCACGAATACCCCCATCAACTGAGTGGTGGAATGGCGCAGCGGGTGATGATTGCTATGGCATTAAGCTGCCAGCCGCAATTAATTATTGCCGATGAACCGGCAACGGCATTGGATATTACCACCCAGGTTCAAATCCTTGAATTAGTCGCAGAACTGCAACAAAAACATCAGTTTGCACTTTTGTTGATCAGCCATAATATTGGCCTGGTAGCAACACAAGCAGATACCGTTGCGGTGATGTTCAACGGCGAGATTGTAGAAAAGAAGGGAACCGAAGCTCTATTTTCGCAGCCGGAACATTCCTATACAAAAAAATTGCTTGAGTCCACCATCACATTACCGGAATATGCCTGGACAACTGACGCCATTTCTACAAATTAGGAATTTATCCAAAACATATCGATCCCGCCGGTTGGTAATGGCTGGCTCGCACCGAATTACAGCGGCAGTTAACGATGTTTCCCTGGATATTTTTAAAGGAGAAACCCTGGCACTCGTCGGCGAATCCGGAAGCGGAAAAACCACCCTGGGGCGTTGTTTATTACGATTGACACCAGCTAATAATGGCAGTATTCTTTACGACGGAGTTGACTTTTTGGAACTACCGGAGAAAACATTCCGCCCATTTCGCCGAAAGTTCCAAATGATATTTCAAGATCCTGCCCAGGCGCTAAATCCCATGATGGCTATCAAAACCAACCTGGAAGAACCCTTGCGAGTACATAAAGGCTACCGTGGCATAGCGTTAGAAAGCCGGGTAAAAGAATTACTCGATCAGGTGGGGTTGTCTACTGAAATAATATACCGGCTTCCACATCAACTCAGCGGTGGGCAGCGACAGCGAGTGGCGATTGCTCGCGCGCTATCCCTGGAGCCCAATTTCATTATTGCTGATGAGCCGATGTCGAGCCTCGATGCCTTGCATAAACAACAAATCATGGAATTGTTGATAGCGCTAAAGCAGCAATTTAGTTTGACAATGGTATTCATAACTCACGATTTGGCGATAGCTGCTCGTATGGCGGATCGTATTGCTGTGATGTACCAGGGAAAGATTGTAGAGTTTGCTGAGACAACTCGTTTGATTCGTAGCCCGGCACATCCGTATTCTCAGAAATTGGTTGCTGCGGCAGGTTGGTTTCGGAAAGGTTAAGTCTTTATCGTGATAAATTTTTTTGTAAAACGCTTGCTGTATTCGATCACGATTGTATTTGGTGTACTGACGCTAACATTCTTAATGGTACACCTGGCTCCCGGGGACCCGGCGTCTTTATATCTTCAACCCGGTATCGATCCAAAAACCGTAGAACTGATCCGGCGGCAAATGGGGCTGGATTTACCAATTTGGCGGCAATATCTCAATTGGATTTACGAATTCTCCACCGGCAATTTTGGCATTTCGTTTTTAAGCCATCGCCCGGTCATCGAAATTCTGAAAGAGGCCCTGCCCAACACGTTACAATTAACACTCATCGCATTTCTGGTACAATTGGTACTTGGCATTCTGATCGGTGTCTCTTCAGCGCTAAAACAAGGCTCAGCCTTCGATAATTTTTTGAATGGCGGTTTGTTACTACTGTATTCGCTGCCGGGCTATTGGCTGGCGTTGGTGGCGATTTTAATCTTTTCGCTTCAGTTAGGCTGGCTGCCTTCCAGTCAGATGGCATCTTTAACCTTAGAGGGTGGGTTTTGGGTTGTCTTAAAAGATCGCATCTTGCACTTAATCCTTCCGGTTTCCGTGCTGGCAACATCATTAACCGCTTACACCGCCAGGTTCGTTCGCGGAAGCTTGACGGATGTATTGGCGCAAAATTACATCCGAACCGCCATCGCATACGGACTCAAACGGCGGCAAATTGTATTTAAATACGCCCTGAAAAACGCTTTGCTGCCAGTAGCAACCTTAATCGGTCTGCACCTGCCCTTCCTGCTGGGTGGTGCGGTCATTATCGAATATATTTTTGCCTGGCCGGGAATGGGAAGATTAACCGTCAACGCTATTTTCGCCCATGATTACCCGGTAATTATGGCAAGCGGTTTTATCGCCGCCGTTTCCGTTGTGCTTGGTAATTTTATTTCCGATGTTCTCTATATGATTATCGATCCCCGGATCAAAACAGGAGGATGATTTTAACGAACAATGTATTCTTTTAGCGAAACGAATTTAACTCCATCACCCATTGACGATCAGCCCGGGCGATGGTACTTTTTCCGTAGCCAAAAGTTTGCTGTTGCGGGATTGATATTTATTGTGGCCTTGTCAATTTGCTCCTTTTTAGGCGATGTACTCACCGGTTATGATCCAAACGAGCATGGCGATCTGATTACTTCGCGGTACCTTGTCCCTTCGGAAAATCACTTTTTGGGTACCGATAAATTCGGGAGGGATATTTTTAGCCGGGTTTTGTATGGTGGCCGCATCTCTTTAACCATCGGTATTAGCGTTACCCTGCTTTCGGTTTCTATCGGCTTATTTTATGGGATTATCGCCGGTTATTCCGGGAGAATTATAGATGCGGTAATGATGCGATTGCTCGATTTCCTTTTAGCCTTTCCCATCATCTTTTTAATTATCCCGGCAGTCGCTATTTTTCAGATGCAGCACTGGTATTTGATTCCCTTGCTCGGCTTTACCGGCTGGATGGAAATTGCCCGGGTGGTTCGCGCCGAAACACTGTCGCTAAAAGAACGCGATTTTATCACTGCCGCCGTGGGATTGGGATTTAGCCGAACCAGGATTTTGCTGCGCCATATCGTTCCCAATTGCTTAACACCGGTGCTTGTCATTATCCCGCTTAAAGTTGCGGAGACAATTTTACTGGAATCCGGTTTGAGTTTTTTGGGAATCGGCGTGCAACCGCCTACCCCTAGTTGGGGGAGCATCATCAATGATGGAAGAGATGTGTTGCTTCATGCCTGGTGGATATCTACATTTCCCGGTATCTTCCTGGCGTTAACGGTGTTGAGTTTTAATGCGATTGGAGAAGGGCTTCGTAAAAATCTTGCCAGAAGAAAATAGGAGATGCCTAAACCGGGGTACCCTTCATAAAGGCAAGCTGAAAGTAAACAGAGATTAGCGGCAGTAGGCAGCGGCAGTGACAGTCTTTTTACTGCTGCTGCTACTTTTCAAAAGTTCACATACTATTCTTAAAATCTATTATCCAATTTCTAAAAACAATGCCGGAATTCATCGAACAGCAATTCAAATCGATCATCAATAAGAAAAAGTTTATCGACAACTGGTTTTGGGATCGATATACGATAAATCCTTATAACGGCTGTTTGTTTGGCTGTATTTATGGCGATGCCCGCAGCGAAAAATATCACATGCCGGAGGATTTCGAGAATAAAATTA
>CAXHHS010000084.1:0-13720 GCA_964015645.1 uncultured bacterium | reverse complement strand
CGCGGTTGTCGATATCAAGATCGGTATTTCCGTTCACAAGACCTTCAAAAGGATCACCATTCAATGGGAATTTTGTCACCCGGCCAGCCAAAGCGCCATCCAGGTGTACATAAGGCGTGGGATTATCGACATCAAAATCCGGTAGAAAACCACGCAGCAAATTATACCAACCGCGGGTACCATCATATTCATGCAACGGCGGGTCACCGGGATTGGACCCGGCAGCAAAAAAACTAAAGGAGGTCATCGGCAAGTTAACGAAACCGGGGCCGACTACCTGGAGATTGAAAATACCGAAGTCAGAGGCATCATCGATGCCGTTTAAGTTTAAGTCTTTTCCGGCCTCACCTGCTACCAGGGGTCCCTGGAAAAAGTCGTACCCGGCTGCTGCCGGCGGACGGCCGATACCGGAGTAAGCGCCATCCGTTGCCTGGCTGTTATAAACAAAACCGAGACTTAAGAGGCTGTCATTACCTACAACGTCATCACCATAACTACCTAAATCCGGATCCGACCATTGGCAAACATACATGGAGTCAATGCGGAAGCGGGAGGCGTTTTCAATTCGATTTAACTTAAAAACGATTTGCCCCAGGGAGGCGCCCGGCTGGTTATACGCCCAACCAATCGTCTGGTATTCCAATCCCATGGAGGGAGAACCGACAAAGTCATTTACAGCACCGGCATCCAGGTCATTCATTACTGACCAGACAACCTGATCGGCATTAGCGATACCGGGGGTTTCACCTTGTTCCGGTTCATAAACGCCATTTTGGTTCAAATCATTAAAAGGAGCGCCTAAATCAATCGGCCACTCGTTCCAGTCTGCTTCGTATTGGTCTAAAACGGCCAATTGCTGGGCTTCCGTAACAGCGCCCGGGGCAACAGCGTTTAATTCGGCGGCATCGCGGGTTACCAGGCTGGGAGTCAGGCTTTCCCAATCGGCGCGAATACGATAAATGCGGACACGGGTATCGGTATCGGGATCTACACGGTTGCCGTTGTCGTCAATATAACCGGCAACAGAACCACTTTGATAGGTTGATCCACCTACCCGCAACGGAAACGCGGAGCTGGGATCATCTACAATACCACCCCAAATAAAGCCGTCAGCAAAAATGGTACTGACAGTTCCACGGGGATATAAACCACCGGAGTCACCGGTAATCGGATCACGACCACTCTGGCCGTCCCAAATCATCCAGTAAGACCAGTTACCGATGTTAATCATGGTACGGGTAGACTGGACTGCGGTTGCTTTGCTAAAGCTTTTCATCCCCCGGTTATCTTTGGGCTTTGCCTCTAAAACAAAGCTCAAAAACAGTAGGAGAATCACTGCCAAAGCCAGGCGTCCTATAACTAACTTCTTATCTTTCATCATTTTAGCACTCCTTATAGAATAAGTGATCTAAAGTTGAAAGCGCCTAATCCCGAAGGATCGGGATTAGATCACTTGCAAACTTGCAAACTTTTAATAGGCCAATTTGAGGCCGAAAAAGATTTGGCGCGGGTTGTCGAACAATTCCTGGTTTAGTTCGGCAAAATAAGCGCCACCGTTCACCAGGTTAACCTGGCGGAACAGTTCTACATACTCTTCGGCGCCGCCAGCATGGCCGTTTAATAAACCAAGCGCCTCAGCCTGGGAGATGAATCCATCCGAATAGTTCGGACGGGAAAGATATCCATCATCATCCGGGCTACCGGTAGCCTGGAAAACATTAATAGTGTTTTTGGTATTAAAGAGATTGTTTACCCGGGCATACAGCGTTACATCCAGGCTGCTGCCAATAGCAAACGTTTTATCGAGGCGTAAATCCGTCAGGAAATTCCAGGGAGTGGTAGAAGAGCCGACTGGTTCCAGCGCTTCGCGAGTACGAACATCATCCATGTAATCCACACCAGCGTTATAAGCGTTAATCTGGCCGCCCGGAGGGAAATCCACAAAGGTGTAGGGATGGCCGCTATTGAAAGAGAAAATGACGTTTGCGCCTAACTGCGAAAGAAGCGGTCCGCCGTCATTACGGCCAAAGCGGTAGTCCAGTAAGATCGATCCTTTGTGCTGCTGGTTAAAGTCAACCGGCGAAACACGCGTAGGGGCATTCGTACTTCTTTCGATTGCGCCAACATAGGCGTTTTCACTGGAACCGGTACCTTCAGCTTTGGTAAGGGTATAGTTTAATTGCGCTTGCAGACGGTTAACGCGCCGCAAGTTAAACTTAAACTCTAAACCTCTTGTAGTTACAAAGTCGCCATTCGTTAACAGGTTGTAAGTCGAAATACGGGAACTGGCAGGCGCCGTAATTCTTTCAACCCGAATTTGTCCCTTGTCATTACGATAGAAACCAGTAATATCAAAGGCGGCACTTTGCCCCAACTGCTGGCGGAAGCCAAGTTCGTAGGAAGTAGTTCTGATCGGTTCGAGACCATATCCAACCGGGGTCTGATCCGAGAAACCGGGATTAACAATCGATCTGCTAAATCCCTGGATTCCGTAATAAATATCATTTAACTCCGTGGCCTGGATGAATTTTCCATACTGGCCGTAAAATACGGTTTTTTCACTAACCGGAAACGATACACCCAACCGGGGGCTAACCTGGCTAAAGGTCGGCACATCTTCGAACGCGGAGGGGCGCAGTAAATTCGTGCGAGAATCAAATTCCGGATCCACCGGGTTAACCAACCGCTTATCATCGGTGTTGATCAAATCCCAACGCAAGCCGGCGTTGATAATCAAGTCATTAAACTCAATTTTATCCTGCACATAAACTGCTGTAAAAGAGGGTTTCCGCGGAGCATCAACAAATACGGAGTCACCATAGGTAAAATCGTCATCCGCTTTGTTGCCATAGATGTCATACCCATAGCCGTCGAAAGTACCCTGGCTGGCCCAAATACCGGGATTTACGCTTTCGGCATTGCCACTGGTAAACTGTTCGGTCAATTTCATTACACTGGGCAAAATGGAAAACTGCCGGGCGGTATAAAGGCGGGTATTAACGCCGACTTTCAGCTCGTGATGCCGGCCGATCTGGCTCACAAAATCCAGCGCACCGCCAAGATATTGCTGCTCACGAAGGAGATAGAAAGCGCCACCAGAGTTACCGCTACCCGTAAGAGATGGTACACCGGTCGTAAACATTGGTGTATACCCATTGGGCGTAAACGGAATTCCGTTAAAATTATGAGCAAACGGTACCAACCAGGCGACCTGATCAGTATCATTTACTTTGCGATATTCTACGCTGGGGTCGATCTGGGCAATTTTAGTGCCGTTAAACCAATCCTGCCAGTTACCTTCAAACCAGGTATCCCGGCGTTCGTCTTCCCGATCGAAATAGCTAAACGTGATATTGTAGAATGTTTTGGGATTGAGAACGTGAGTTAATTTACCACTTAACAACAGGGATTGATTATTGACATACCCATTACGCGTATTCAGAAGATTCATTTGCGGGTTACGGTTTCCAAAGGTTTTGGAATTAAACCAGGAGCCGCTGACGCGGAAGCTAATGGGAGAATAATCGAATAGCAAGGTACCATTGGTTGCCCAGCGCTCGAAAGCACTATTCGGTGTAAACCCGTCAGGATAGACAAGATTTACTGTATCCGGATGACCAGCAACAACATCGGGGTTGGATCGGTTTACATCAATCCGTGTGAAGTTAAACCCTTCGCTAAAGCGACGTCGACGATCATCCTGATCGGTGTTTTCTACAGCGAGAAAAAGGCGAATTTTATCTGTGCCCAGCGGACCGCTAACCGTTCCCGTACCAATATGATGGCCGTAGGAATTGGTACTGAGAAATGTACCGCCGTCTTCCGCATCGGCAAACTTATCCGTTTGAAAATCTAACGAAAAATGCCAGTCGCGAGCACCGGTTTTGTACTCCGTACGAATAATCCCGGAGTTAGAACCGCCAAATTCCGCGGTATAACCACCAGCCAGAACCTGGAATTCTTCGACTGCTTCTTGAATAATATAAACACTCTGGGTATTGCTCAGAGGATTATTGGAAGCAGCGCCATCGATATAATAACCGACTTCTTCGTTACGGCCGCCACGAATGTGAACATTGCCATCCTGAACGACAACGCTGTTTTGCAGCGACATAACGCTATTAAATCCACGTACCGGGATATTTTCCAGGTCTTCGGATGTTACCAGCGATACACTTTGGGTAACATGTTTTTCCACCAGCGGCTTGGCTGCGGTTACAACAACTGCCTGGCCTTCTACGGCAGCTTCTTCCAGCTCAAAATTTAACTCTGTCGTAACGCTAGCAGATACACGCAGACCGGATTGGACAATTTCACCGTAACCGATGAAATCTGCCCGGACATCATAAACGCCTACCGGTACATTTAGAATAACATAAAATCCATCGACATCAGTAGCAGCACCATAGGTGGTACCTTCAATACTGATATTAACGCCAGGCAGCGGTTCGCCGGAGGATTTGTCTGTGACAACGCCCACAATTTTACCGGCAGACTGCCCAAATAAATAGACGGGGATGGAAAATAATAGTAGGACTGTTATAAACAGTAATTTCTGTCTCATCTCTCTGTCTCCATACATAAATTAATGAATAATTGGTATTGTTTAATAAAACAAACCTGTGTCTTCGAAAAGTCTATTTAGCAGCACGGGTTATCAAAAATCTTCTCTCTTGTCAAATCGATAAACCGTTACCAACTCTTCGAAAGACGCTTAATTAAAACAGCTATGTCATAAATCTTCCTCCTTATAATTAATCTAACTTAAACAGTTAATTTAGGAACAACAGAGACTGCAAAAGAACAACTTACGTGCTTATATTGGTATGATAAACAAAACTAAACCCAGGAAGGTAAAATGGGAAATTTTTAAAAACTTTTAAGATGTGATGAAACTTTTCTAAGACAAATAATGTATTGTATCGATTATTCAATAACACTTCCTCTTTTAAATACATCCGCCCCTTAATACAAAAATCGTGCACATTTTTTTCGCCAAACACAATAAACAATTGTTTTTAATCAAGTTAAACAAGCAGAACAATATAAAGCACAGAAAGTGACGGTGATCAATTTTTCCTATTAAAGTAGGAAAATGCTTTCCAAGCAGCTATTAGAATTCAGTGAGTTTTGTATCGTTTCTGCCAAATGCCATCCTTCTTTAAATCTAAAGAAAATCAAATTTTGTACTTTGCAATGAACCTATTTATTATTCAAAACCGGCAGAGTATAAGGGAAACGATTTAAATAAACAATACCCTCAGCAAATTTTATTTAAAAAATTCGATTCGGTTTCCGGGATAAGTTTTATTATGGCGTTGACTTTTTATAATGAAATCATCGATATTCATCTCGTTTCTGAAATTTAGAGGGTGGGAAAGAAATCAAGGCGCCTGTTTCATTTGTTCCTGATGTTTGTCCACAAAAGACAACTTCACTCTTGGGTGCTTTTATTTTTTCCGATCCCCTTAACAACGTTGTACTATTTTTATACGGGTGATGAGTATCAATTGAAATATTCTTGCATCTTGATATTTGTAGCATTTTACAACCTTTCTTGCACTCAACAAGAGAATGCCGAAACGCTCGCCCAACATCAGCGGATGGAAGCCTACCGGCAGGAAATTCGCCAGTTGCTGGGTAAAAAATACGATACACCGGTAGCAAAAGCTGATTCAATACAATTGGAACGTGGAAAATATTTGTTTGCGGAACTCTGTTCATCCTGTCATGGTGGGTTAGGGCGAGGTAGAGGCCGGGCTTCTGAAAAACTTACTACCCTACCTCCGAATTTTACCGATCCGCAACAGGCATCGTTTTATTCCGAGCAGGCACGCCTCTACATTATACGAAAAGGCGTGCCCGGGACCACGATGTTCGGTTGGGAGAAACATCTTTCGGAAGAAGACATTTTGGCGCTTTACGTGCATGTACGATCTTTAATAAAGGAATAATGATGAAATTTAACTTTTTCAGCAAGGCATTATCTCGCCTGACCATCGCTTGCATTGTGGTCGTGGTTTCAATTACGAACTGCCAATTATTTGATTCTTTTAAAGGAACGGTAATGCCCGGGGAAACGGAAACGACAAATTTTACCTTGATTGATCAGAATGAGCAGCCGTTTACACTTAGCGATCAGTTGGGAAAAGTGGTTTTGATGTTTTTCGGATATACCTTTTGCCCCGATGTTTGCCCGATGACACTCACCACCTGGAAACACGTTCAGGATCAACTAAAGGATGAAGCGAAATATGTGAAGTTCGTTTATATCACCGTGGATCCGGAGCGCGATACACCGCAACGGTTAAAAGACCACATCGAAATTTTTAGCAAAGATTTTATCGGGCTTACCGGCAGCGATGAGGCGTTACAAGAGGTATTTTCTGCCTACGGTGTCTACCGTGACCGCCATGAGATCTCCGGCAGCGCCACGGGATATTTAATGGGACATACATCACGGATTTTCGTAATCGACCAGGCTGGAAATTGGCGCTTGCTTCATAATTACGATACATCTGTGGAGGATATCGTTCACGATATTCGGTTGTTATTAAGCGATTGAGGAAAACGGATTTAAGGATAAAAAGGAAGAAGGGTAAAGGATAAAGAAATTGATTGGGAATAACGGTTTTTGCTTGCGAATAAAAATTATTGCCATTATAAGCAGTTGCACCTTAATAGTCGTTGGTTGCCAAACTTCATCCGGGCCGCCGGAAATTTCGATTGAAGATGTTTGGTCAAGGCCAGTGGTTGTGAATCAATCTTCTCTTAAGAAAAAAGTACAAGATAAAAAAATCCGGCGAATGGATTACAGCGGGGTCGTCTATCTCACAATAAAAAACCGTGGGGGTTCAGATCGGCTTCTTCGCGCAACATCCGGTATTTGCAAAGCGGTAGAAATTCATGAAACCAAAACCGAAGATGGCCGGATGACGATGCAAATGGTAAAAGATGGTTTGGAAATCCCCGGAAACGACGCTGTAAAGTTTACGCCTGGCGGGCATCATATTATGCTGATCGGGTTAAAAAAATCACTGAATGTGGGTGAACGCTTTACCGTTTTGCTGGAATTTGAAAAGAGTGGCACAAAATCCATTGAATCGGAAATTCGGCAATACTGATATTTCAAAAGGTAAATCACTTGATATATAACATCTTGCGCACCTGGGTAACGTTTGCAGCCTCCATAACATAATAGTATTCGCCACTGGGTTGTTCTTTATCGAAATCCAAGGTGAATTCATAAACTCCAACAGAAAAACTTGTATCAATCGGTGTATCTACTAACAGCCAATCTTCCGTAAAGATTTGTAATTTTACATGTAATGAAGTGGCCACTCGAAAACGAATATAAGTTGTCCCATTAAAAGGATTGGGGAAATTTTGACGGAGCAGAAACGGTACGGTGTCTCCTTCCTCAAATTCTCTATCTTCTTCAAATGCAACTGCGATCTTGCCTTCATCCGTGCAAGAGAGATTGCTTGCTCCCAGGAATAAAAAAACGAGTAAAACGATATATTTAGCCATTTTCATTTTCATATCTCCAATTGTAAAGTTACATCATAATGCCAAATGGATCTATAGGTTCTGTTATACCGGGCGATATTAAATGCGAAATAGCGCAGGTGTATGCCACCACCGAAAGTATTGAAGGATTTTCGCAGATTATCGGTTGTATCGATATAGCGTCCGAATCGTAAAGAGAAGAGATGAAGAAACCGCACCTGGGTGCCAAGGTGCAAGTAATCCACAGAGGAATCTTCGAAAAGCGGCATCTCAAGATCTACGGCGATCATTGCAGAAATAACTTCGGATGATAGAGGCCAGTATGATGCGCCAATCGTTAGCTTGCCCGGTAATTTATCTGCGAATTCTTCTTCAATAAAGCGGAGGTTTGACCCCAGGTTTGATAAAGAAATTCCCAAAGAAATACCTTGATATTTCCGAATATCCGCTAACCAGCGTAATTTTACCGGCAATGGGTCGAGGGTTGGCTTGAGCGTCAAATTCGGCAAAAGGTTAGTGGCAAAAATTCCCAGGTCTGCGAAAAATGCACTTGCACCAGATTTTTCTCCTCTAACACCCAGGGCTATATCTGAAAGATTTATCTGTACCCGGCCAATGCCGACGCCCAATGAAACTTGCCGGGAAAGCGGCAGCGCATAAGCAATTTTTAACTGGCTGTTTAACAATTCGTTGTTTTCGCTAACCGGGCCAATAAGATTTCCTGTAATATCAACTTGCTGCTGTGTTCCTTTCCAGTAAAGATTGGCAGAAACAGCCAGCGTTCCGAAATGTTTAAGGGGAATAATCGCACCAATAAAAGAATGTAGGGAGTTCCCAAAAAAAGGAAAGGGTTTTACCAGGGAACCACTGATGCTATACTGTTTGGTAAACGCTAATGCCGCGGGGTTATAATACAATGCGAACACATCCTGATGCAGCGCAACTCCTACCCCACCCATCGCCTGGGACGTTGCGGATGGTTGCAGCAACAGAAAACGCGCCCCACTATCTTGCGCTGTTAACGGTAGTAGAAAGCTGAAAATAAATATACCGAGGTAAAATTTTTTGGAAAAATTCATAGGCCCTCCTTTTGGTTAATATAAGAAAATTAATGCTGCATATTCTATTTTATTGCATAAAGGTGCAATAAATTTATCCAGGTTTGAGAAAAGAATGGTTAACCAAAGAGATGGTGTAAAAAAAATTACATCCAATGAAACTTTCCTTAATATAATTGCCGTTTAAACTGTGATGAACGCTTTCAAAAGACAACCGGTATTATTCCCGCATTATTGCAGCTTAAAATGGCTGCCTGTTTTTTTGTTATTAAGCGTTTTTTCAATGTTTTCCAAAGAACCGGAAAATTCCAAACAATCTTCTCACCAATTAATTGAATCGGAAAAAGAACAATTTGCAAAATATATTGCTCTTCAGCAGGCCGCCTCGGGAAGCCGGCAAAATCAATTCGACGTACATTTCTACCGCTTAAACCTGGATATAAACCCGAAGAACCGGCTGCTGCAAGGCGCTGTTTTGATTGAAGGGCGCAGCACCGTCGCGGGATTGGAATTACTGGAAATCGATTTATTAAATAATATGACGATGGATTCCGTTCTTCAAAATGAGGAGAAACTTTCCTTCGAAAGAGTTGCCAACCGGGTTTTAATTGAGCTTGCACATCCATTGCAAACAGACGAGGAGTTTTCCATCGAAATCTTTTACCAGGGAAATCCCCGCCGGTTTGATTTCGGGGCGTTTGTTTGGAGCAGCAATTTGGGCGTTCCACGCATCTGGACACTCAGCGAACCGTTTGGCGCGCCGGCCTGGTGGCCTTGCAAAGACGACCCGGCAGATAAAGTCGATTCTGTTTTTCTCAACATCACGGTTCCCGATAGCCTGGTAGCAGCTGCTAACGGTCTGTTAGTTGACGTAACAGAAACCGATGATGCTCGCAAAACCTATTCCTGGGAAACCCGCTATCCCATCAGCAACTATTTGATAGTGTTGGCGATTGCCAATTACGTGGAATTTTCCGATTGGTATGTGTCCGCTGCCAGCGATTCCATGCTGCTGCAATATTTTGTTTATCCTGAATACGAAACAGAGGCTCGTGATGATTTCGCTATTACCAACAGTATGATGGAGGCATTCGTTTCTCTTTTCGGAGAATACCCGTTTTTCAAAGAAAAATATGGCATCGCCAGCGTTGGCAGCGGCGCAGCAATGGAGCACCAAACCCTCACGACGCTTCCAACCCGCCACATTACCGGCTACAGCAGCAGCGATTTTGTGCTGGCGCACGAGTTGGGCCACCACTGGTTTGGCGATTGCATTACCATGAAACGCTGGTCGCACATCTGGTTAAACGAGGGATTTGCAACCTATTGCGAGGCGCTTTGGGAAGAGCATACTGGCGGAAAAAACGCTTACCACCGCCTAATGAATCGAAAAGATTTCGGCGCGTTTGACGGCAGCTTGTTTATTGCGGATTCGACCAGTTTTCGCGCCTTATTTAGCCAGACGGTTTATCAAAAAGGCGCCTGGGTATTGCACATGCTGCGGGGCGTTTTGGGAGATTCTTTATTTTTCTCGGCTCTAAGGGAATATGCCAATGATCCTGCACTGACTTACGGAAATGCTACCACTAAAGATTTTCAACAAGTTTGCGAAACGGTTTCCGGGCAAAACCTGGAGTGGTTTTTTCAGCAGTGGATTTACCAGGCCGGGCGACCGTTGTATGAATATCACTGGTCTACGGAAAATGCCGGGCCGCCCTTCACCACAACATTAGTTATCAATCAATCCAACAACGATTCTCGCGCTAAAGGAATCCCATACAAAATGCCGCTGGAAATTCGCTTTTCCGGCGCAAATCTCGATACCACGTTTACGATTTGGGATAGTCTGCCTTCGCAAACATTTCGTTTTATCACCCCCCGGCAACCGAACACCCTGGAAATCGATCCCGATGATTGGGTGCTAAAAAAGCTGCGCGAAATAGCCGTCGGCGAATTTTCCGGTATTCCGACAGAGTTTAAATTAGGGCAAAACTTTCCTAACCCGTTCAATGCCTCTACTGTTATTAAATTTGGCGTACCTGGGCCAGGCTCTGTACATATTAAAATTTACGATACCCTTGGCCAGTTGGTATACTCCCACCAAACAGCCCGCCTGACCACCGGTTTCCATGAATTTAACTGGAATGGCAAAGACAACACTGGTAACGATGTGCCCAGCGGTATTTATTTTTATCGCTTTAGCGATGGAAAAAATAGCCTGGTGCGCAAAATGGCAATGATTCGCTAATAGAGCGCCAGGCTTACCCTGACAAGTTGAGAAAAGGAGTGCAAAACTCATTTTGCACTCCTTTTTGCGTACAGGCTTCAAAGTCGTTTTTGCTTTAACTTGTAAGAATAATTACAGATAGGCAGATCAAAAAGAAGTAAGCTGTCAGGCAGATTGAGGAATTACCTTAATGAAAAAAAGTGAATTGAGAATGCCCTGCTTGTGTGATAGAAATGTGATTAAATCTCCTATAAACCAGCATACATATATATATATCGTTGCAGTTATATTCAAATCGTAAGTTGATCACCTTAAACTAAATTTGGAGGCTTGTTATGCGTAGAAGTACTTTAGTCGGTTTAGCAATGCTGTTTTCCATTGGAATTTTTGTCTTTTTGCAAGCACAAGACAAAAAAATGAAAATGAAAGCAGAAACCATTGAAGGCACATTGGTGGATTCCAAATGCTTTGCAATGGGTGGAATGATGGCAAAGAACGACAAACATCCGATGCCGAATGGCAAAGAAATGCCCGGTTGCGCCACCGCTTGTGCCGCAATGGGAATTCCCGTCGCAGTATTAGACGGCGATGGCAATGTTCATGTATTAGCGCTGCCGGCAAAAGAGATGTCGCAGTATATGGCACAGGAAATACGAGTAACCGGAATGCACGGTAAGGGCGGCCCCGGCTCAGCTTTTCTCGTCGAAAAAATGGCGGTAAAAGAAGAAGGCAAATGGGTTGATAAAACCGTACCTGGAACAATGATGTAAAACCTGTAACAGTCTGTCCCTATAATCAAAAAACCCGCAGGAAAACTTTTCTGCGAGTTTTTTGATTCAAACACTTTAACACAAAAACACCCAAAAATTTATTTCAATCAATTCGCCCCCGCACTTCGTCCTTCTAATTTAACTTTCAATGTCACTTCTTCCGTTTCACTCTCACCGCGCAGAACGACAATATCTACTTCATCGCCCGGTTTGTATTTGCCTAAACAGTAGGTATAATCATAAATATTTTTGATTTCAATGCCGCCGAATTTTATCATCACATCGCCGCCTTGCAAACCGCCTTTTTCCGCCGGGCTGCCTTCTTTAACGCCAGTTATCTTCATCCCTTTGGGATGATCGCTATAATCCGGAATCGTTCCGACAGTGACATTAAAACTCATTTTCCGGCCTTCATTTTCCGATTGCTGCGCGCGAACAAATTGCGGTTTTTGTACAAAATTACCAACCGCTTTGATGATGTCTGTGCCAAATTCAACGACTGTTTTTATACCCTCATAATTTAGTTTTTCCCAGGTATCGCCCGGGCGGTGATAATCCTCATGCAACCCGGTAAAAAAGTTGATGACGGGAATATCCTTTTGATAAAACGACGAATGGTCGCTGGCACCATAACCGCTGGCAGATTTCGAAATAGCTAATTCATAAGTATTACCAAGTGAATCGATCAACCCATCCCATTCAACGGCAGTTCCGGTTCCGGTAACATTAAGCGCATTATCTTTTATTTTTCCAACCATATCCATATTTAACATCATGATGGTATTTTCCAACGGAACCAGGGGATTAGTACAATAATATTGCGACCCCAACAGCCCCATTTCTTCCCCGCTAAATCCCATAAAAATAACAGACCGCGGTAGTGGCGAGCGGGCAATTTGGGCGGCCATTTCCATCATTGCCGCTGTGCCGGAAGCATTGTCATCCGCGCCATAGTGAATTTTGGGGTCGCTGCCGGAATAACGCGAGCCTTCGCCGCCCCAACCCAGGTGGTCAAAATGCGCTCCAACAATGATGTATTCATTCTTTAGAACGTCATCCGTCCCCATAACCATTCCGATAGCATTTGCCGTTGGCGCCTCGATAAACTCCAGCGAAACGCTTAAAGAAATACTGGAATTGAGAATTTCAAAACTATGTGGTTTTCCGGTGGATTTGATTTGTTGTTCCAGCGCTTTTAACGAGCGATCTTTTGGCAAAATTTTATCGACCGCATCTCGCCTGGCGTGGAGCGCAACAATACCGGAATGTCTACCGCCTCGTTGCAATGACAATGAGATTAGATCGTCATCCATATCCGTGGGGCTAACGTAAATAATCCCCGCTGCACCATGTTCCCGCGCGTTAATCCGTTTATACAACAAAGACGCAAATTCACTGAACTTCCCATGCGGGTTGGTTTGATAATCCGGCGCACTGCGCAGCACGACGACGATTTTTCCTTCGACATCCAAATTCTCATACTCGTTAAAATCGTGCTCATCCGCGCTGATGCCGTATCCCACGAACACCAGGCTGCCGCTAAATTCTCCATTCTCCGAAGACCCCAAAGGCGTATAATCCTCGCCAGCCTTCCATTCAATTTCCTCATTAGCGGTTTTGATAACGGCAGAATTATTCCCGGCCAGTTTTACATCCGTTACCACCGTAAATTCCTGAAAATAGGAACCATCAACCGGTTGAACATTATGTTTTTTAAAATGATTGGCGATATACTCGGCAGCCAATTGATTGCCTTTACTGCCGGATTTTCGACCCTCCAATTCTTCCGAAGCTAAATATTCTACATGGTCTTTTAAACTTTCTGCTTCCGGTGAAAGCTCATTATTCGCCATACTACACTGGAAAAAGAACACAAATAAAGCGATACGAAATAACAGCCCCGGAAAAGAACGATCGGTAAAAAATTTCGAATTTGAAAACATAGATGATGCCTTTCTTAAATTCTGGAGAAACTTACGATTTCACTTAAAAACTTATTTTATTCCTCACAAGATTCTAACTTATCAAAAAAACATACTAATTTGCAAAACCGAATTTTATTTTTGGCGGTAAAGGATCGTTTATTCGTTTCGTGGAAGGTACGTGTTTCTGTCTCTTATACACATCTCCGAGCCCACGAGACTCCATTGCATCTC
>CAXHHS010000083.1:0-13739 GCA_964015645.1 uncultured bacterium | reverse complement strand
CTCCTTGAAGCTGCCAGGAGGTGAGTGCTCTTTCTTTCCAGCTTAGCACCCGCGTTTCAAAAAATTGCGTGGTGGAAGCGCCAAATTGCTCCGGCCAGGTGCCGTTTAAATAACGTGCTTCATTCGTGCCGCTTTGGGTTCTCAGGAAATTCAATTTGACTTCATGATCACCACTCAACAGCATGCTGGCAGTTGCCATGCCTCCCCACAAGATGCTTTCCACACCGCGATTATCTATCAGGTTGGTTTGATTATCTAATGAATCTTTTTCCGAAGCTGCACCGGTTAATTTCCAGCGAGCGACGGTACCATCTTCATAAGAAGAAAACTCGCGATTATAATTTAACGAGGCAAACCATCCGAAAGCGCTTTCGCTGCCTAACGGTGACTGATCGCCGATTGCGAAGGCGAATTTACCATTCAATGGTGAGGTCATCGTACTTGGTGCCATGGTGGGTGAAAACGCGTTGGATGCCTCATCCAATAATGCGGCCTGTTCCGGGTCGCGGCGAGCTTGAGATTCTGTTGGTAATGGGGTGTCGGGGTTTTCTCTAAAGAATTCCGGCAACTCGCGGGTTCCGTCATCAAATCCCAGCCAATCGGTTCCGCCGCCGGAGTAGGTAAGAAAATTTGAATTTAACGATGCCTGGGTATTGTAATTCAGCCCGATTGAAGCTTTCGTTAAAAATTCATCGGGATAGTTTTTGGTGCCAAAATTGACCACACCGCCACTAAAATTACCCGGTTGATCCGGGGTAAAGGTTTTTGTGGTAACAACGTTATCGAGCATTCCGGCGGGGATGAGGTCAAAATTAAAGCTGCGGGTTTCCGGGTCGGCACTGGGAAGCTCCGCACCGTTTAGTTGGGTAGAGGCGTAGCGATCTCCCAACCCGCGAATGTAAACATATTTTCCATCCAGCACGGAAGCGCCGGTTACCTGTTGCATGGCTTCGCCGGCTTCATCCACGCCGGTGCGGCTAATGGCTTCGGCACTTAATCCGTCGCTAATAGCATCATCCTGCAAGCGCTTGGAGAGCAAGGAGGCTTCCGTATTCTGGATAAACCGCGCCTCTACCGTTACCTCTTCTCCTTCGATAACTGCCGGTTTTATCTTGATTTCATCTAGTTTGGTTGATTTTCCCGCGGTAACAGCAACTTCAGGGATTCTGGTTTCGGCATATCCGATTGTCGAGACAATAACGATGTATGTTCCCGGTGGCACGTTGTCGACCATAAAAAAGCCATCGAAATCTGTGGCAGTACCAATTACCGTGCCTTCCAAATAGACATTTGCAGCGATTAGTGCGTCTCCGGTTGCGGAATCCGATAATCTTCCGATAATACGGCCAATGCCATCTCCCTGCCCATAAATGCTGCTAAAAGCGCTAAAAGTCAGCATCGTTATTAAACCAATTACAAAAACCTGCCTCAGCTTCCATCCGCAAACTCCGATACATCGATGAAGCTTTTTAATGCTCCATTCCGCTTTGTAGATTGAACGATCCATGAGTTATTCTCCCGTAAAGATTAAACATAAATTCCACTGCTTTATCAAAAGCGAGAGAAACTTACCGGCAGAATGTTTCAATTATGTTAAGAAAAGATTACAGGGTGGCATTCAATTGATTAAGGTTTGGTTCCCGGTGAGGGCAAAAGTTGATGGGAAGTAAGCAGGCCCGTAAGCGATCCCTTTTACAAAACTGTAACAGAAAATTTATCTTCACGATCTTTTCTCTTGAAGAAAATTGGTAAAATCACTACTTTGTAAAGTCGATTCGGATTTTACCTAAATTTAGACAAAAACCATTTTAATAAAAAGGAGGTGTTATCTGAGGAATTCCTCGGATAATACCAGGATTTCCGGGATTATGCGAATTAATCCTCGTGAAATATTGCGCGGATTAATTCGCATAATTAATAGTTGGGCAAACCAGCCATGTCTTTTGCAAATATATCTATTAAAACCATATCAATTTGTGTGGTCTCTTTTAATTCAATTCGGTATATTATCAAATATTCTAATACGAAAGCTATCTTCCGTAGCATCATGCGAGTTGAAAGTTGCTGTAGAAAAGTTTACCTTAAAAATCTAACATGGTAGGATTGCAATGAGTGACGTTCCGAAAAAAATAGAGCAAACCACCAATACACTTGCTAACTTGATACCCCAATTATTCTTCGATCTTATTGCCAGAATAGTTCCAGGCGTGATAATATTAGCATCATTCATATTCACATATAAAATCAAATTAACAAACAATCCTCAAACCAATAAAAGTTCTCAAGCAACGGATAGTTCACAAGTAATAGATAGTTCACAGGCTACTGACACAATTGATATTTCAGATTATATAACTGACTCTGTGCTTATCAATTTTTTAGAATTATTACTTTTAGTTGCCATAATTTATGTTGTAGCAGTTGTTTTTTATGGTATATGGTATCTATGTAACCGGACTATATATCATTTATTAAATTCTTTTTCAATAGTGTTACTAAAGATATTCTCAGTGTTACAAGAGATATTCTCAGTGTTACGAAAGAAGATATTCTCAATAAGTTTTTCAGCAAAATTACAAGATTTACTTTCAAAAATAATATTATCACTTTTCACAAAAAGTGAAGAAAACTCAAGCAATAGATCACCATTCTTTGTTAATACAAAATACGGTGGAAAATTACCCAAATTTCTAATACCATTTTTTTTCGAGTCAGGAGATGCTGGAGAAAAATTTGCTCTTCGGTATGATTTTATAAAAGTAAATGCCCCGGTTGCTGGAGAGAGAATTACAAAATTAAAAGCGGAGGTCCATATGTCGGGGGCTTTAGTTGTTAATTTCTTTTTGTTCGCTATTTTATGCTATTTTAGAACCTTTAATGAAAATCCAGTGAATGAACTGGATCAAAATTCTCTGATTCGAACTACATCGTTTATCATATTAGGAGTTGGCGCCTTATTTTCAAACTATCACTATAATCTCCGTTTAAAAAGATCTGTTTATAGTTACTCAGTTTTATTCAAAGTTAATGTAGATGACTATAAAGAATTTATTAAAACAGCAAGAATTGAGAGTGGCGATATCAAAGAAGGCAAAAAGAAAATTGATGAACGAAAGAGCTACTACTTTTACTAAATTGCTACCCATTATTTGCGATCGCTATGCTTTAATCTTGCAATTTTATGAAAGCAAAATTGGGTATTATATGCCTACCAGGCGCTTGCACCTGATGCCGCTAAAGAGTGCAACGAAGGATTTGTTTTTTATAGTTTTATCTTTCTTTAAGTTTTGGGTAACTTGATCCGGACGGTACAGGTGAAACGCGGTCCGTTATACCAATTTTAGAAAGCGGTTGAGCATTAGCTGTTGTTTTGATGTCGAAATAGATTCGCTATAAAAAAAATAGGGAATAAATAATTACAATCACTCAACAAAAATGGTATTAGGTAGCCAGCTCTCAAATATCAAAAACCACTTTAGTTGAAAACTGCCCATCTGTTTGGGTAATCTTCATTTGGTGATAGGTTACTGCTTTGATATCAAAATAAATGTAGTGGCGGTCATGATCGAGCGGCTCGCCGGTGATTTCGGCCTGCAATTTCCACTCATTTTCTGCTTCGGAAAATTGCAGAGAGAATTCGGCAACTTCATTTGCCAGCCAGTAGTGAACGGTGATAAAGTAATTTAATTCGCTGAGCCATTGCACTAGCAAATCTTCCAATTCGCTGGCAGCTAACTCTACTTTGCGAGATGTCTCGGATAATATTGCTGAATCTTCCAGTACCATTGCTTTAAACCCGGCGGCAGTCTCTAAAAACAGGGATTCCAGGCTTTCGGCAGAAATTTCCAGGGCGACATCAGCTGTATGTTCGACGAGTTTAAACATGTCGAGATGCCAGCTTTAACTTTACAAACAACCAGGGCGCTCCAAATCCCCCCCACAGTCCGACCAGGATGTAGCGGATGGCTTGAAACACCATTTCCGGCGCAGCGTTTTGAAAGATGATTTTTACGCCGAGCCAAAACACACCGAGTCCGATTACGCCGGCGATGAATCGTAACGTTTTTTGCCACCAAACGCCGCTTTCATCAAAGCGAACCCATTCGTCTTCCAGAACAAACCCCACACTCAATCCTAACAATGCACCGGCTACGCTGACCATTTCTTTATCACCATTGGAAAACGCAAAAAATACTAATGGCAGAATGGCTGCGAATAAAATTTGTTTTATTAAGCGCTGTTCCGAAAACCAGCGCTCGACTTTCGGTTCGATCCGCAGGTACAGTAGCAGTAAACCAAACCCAATAATATATCCGCCTAACAAATCAGTGGGAAAATGAACGCCGAGATAAATCCGCGATAGCGGCACGATGATTATCATTATAATACCCAAGACCATCAGCCAGTTTAGTTTATATTTTGACATCAAAAATCCCCACAATACAACCGAACCTTGTGTGTGCCCGCTCGGCAACCCGCCGCCGGATGAGCGGACGATTGGCTCTACTCGTGAATCATATTGATATGGACGCGGTTGATCAAACAGCGATTTTGCAATAAAATTGATATAGGCGGATACCAGGAAAAGTAGGGTGAGGCGAATACCGTTTTTTTTATCCCAACACCAATATAATGTTGGAAAGAACAATAGAAAAAACCCTTCATCGCCAAAAAAAGTGATGATTTTAAACGGAACATCCAATTCCGGGCTGAATTGTTGAAACCAGAGCACGACTTCGATACCCCAGTCCAGAATATCTTTCATCATAATATCCCTGGTAAAAAAATTGGCATCTTTTATTTACCGCTTAAAACTCTAATCCACGCAAAGGCGCTAAGTCGCAAAGATGATGAAAAATAAAAAGAATAAAATAATTTTCTTTGCGAATTTTTGCGGCTTGGCGCCTTTGCGTGAAAAAGGGCTGAGTATTATAAAAAACTTTACTTACATCGAAATAGACCCTTTGCGGAAATCGGTTTTGCCGAGGTGGGCGTTGATGAGAACAGGATGTCCCTCTTTGGCAGCCTGTTTGGCTTGTTGAAGCACTTCCGGGGTTTTTGCCGGATCATTTAGCAAAAATCCTTTTCCGCCGAATCCTTCTGCGGCAATGTGATAGTCAGTGCGCCGCAACACCGTTCCGATGTCATCCTCTAAAATTTCCACTTGCTCGCGGGCGATTTGCATCCAACTGGCATCGTTGCCAACGACAGCGATTACCGGGATATTATGCCGCACAAAAGTATCGAATTCCGCCAGGCTGTAGCCAGCGGAGCCGTCGCCGTAAATAATCCAAACTTCTGCCTCCGGGTTGCACAATTTGGCGCCGAGGGCAAAACCGCCGCCCACACCCAATGTGCCGAATACGCCGGGATCCAGCCAGCGTAATGGCCCGCGCGGGCTAACGGTGTAAGATGCTGTGGCAACAAAATCGCCGCCATCTGCTACTAAAATGCTGTTTTCATCCAGCACATTTTCGATTTCCATACACAATTTTACCGGGTTTAGCAATTCCGTTTGCTCCGATGACTTGCCGCATATTTCTTTTTCACGCTCGTTATCACGGTCTCGCAGCGTTTTTAGCCAGGAGTCCCAGCGCCCGTTTCCGGGCACTGCTTCTGCCAGTTCTATCAAAACTAAACCGGGATCGGCTTGCATACCCAAATTCGGCCAGCGGTTTTTCATCATTTCCCGGCGGCTGCGATTGGCCGAGATTAAATAGGTTTTTTTTCGAATGTGGCGGCCATAGTCCAGGCGAAAATCCGCCGGTACACCGGAGAGAGTCACCAAATCCGCTTCTTTAAGTGCATTGCGGCGTTTATGGCGTAATTGCAGCGGATGCCCTTTTCCCAATAACCCGCGCGCCATACCGGAAAGATAAACCGGGATACCTAAATTTTCGACCGCTTTGGCAATGGTAGCTGCCTCTGACGCATCTATCATTGTTTGGCTGCCAACTAGCAGCACCGGCCGTTCGGCATTTTTGATTTTTTCCGCTGCTTTGCGAATGCGCCCGGGCAGCGGTTCGCGGGTATCGATAAATTTGGGTGGAAACGCTTCTGCTTTTTCCGCACCGGCAAAGAGCCTTTTAACATGTCTATCGAGGTAGAATTTAACCGTTTTTTCACCAACGGTTTTTGCACCGGTGGATTTGATGCCGTACCATTCCTTGACCAGGGATTCGGGATATAACAGATCAACCGGGATTTCCACAAACACCGGTCCCGGCACACCGGTTTGGGAAATCTGGATAGCGTAGGTTAAAATCGTAGCAATATCGCGCACTTTTTTGATTGACCGCGCCCATTTGACATGCGGTTTAAAGAGCGCCATCTGATCGATATCTTGCAGCGAACCGCGCCCTTTTAACGCTGTAGCAGTTGCCCCGCCAATGATGACTACCGGAGACTGTGCAAGCTGGGCGTTTTTAACAGCAGTAATGGTATTGGTTACGCCCGGCCCGGCAGTAACTGCCGCTGCACCGGGAATACCGGTTAAGCGTGCAACGGCATCAGCCGCAAATACCGCATTTACCTCGTGCCGGACATCGATAACGCGAATTTTATTTTTTTTGCATCCCACCAAAATCGGCGCGATATGCCCGCCACATAACGTGAATAAAAACTTGATGTTGTGAGCTTTTAAGACATCGCCAACCAGGTTGCCGCCGTGCATGTTTTCTCCAGGGTTATATTAAACACGAATTGCGTGCTTGTACAATTGAGAACTATAGATATTTCATTTGGCAGAATTGAGAGATGGAGTTTTGGAAATTAAAACGCTGGATTGTTGAATAACATTACTTAAACACTTGAAAACTCGAACGCTGTTATATTCATTTCTCCATTAATCCACTACTCCGACACTCCATTATAGAAATTAGCTATTCGGGTACATCGCTTCAATTTCCGTTTGATATCGTTTTATAATAATATTTTTTTTCAATTTCATTGTCGGTGTTAACAACCCGTTTTCAATTGTAAATTCCGGGACAATAGTTATTTTTTTGATTGATTCGTAAGAGGCGAAATTAGTATTGAGTGTTTCAATTTGGGTTTGAACGGTTTGGGTAATTTGTTCATGTTCGATTAAATCTTCCAGGTCATTAAATTCGATTCCATTGGCAGCGGCATATTCTTTAACAACATCGGGATCGACCGTAACCAGGGCGCTGAGGAATTTTCGTTTATCGCCGATAACGCAAACCTGGTTAATATATTTGCAAGTCGCCAGCACATTTTCGATAGCTGCCGGGGCAATGTTTTTTCCGCCGGCAGTAATGATCAAGTCTTTTTTTCGACCGGTTATACGCAGAAAGCCTTCTTCATCAATTTCACCAATATCGCCGGTGTGCAGCCAGCCGTCTTCGCTGATGGTTGCAGCGGTTTCTTCCGGCATTTTGTAATAACCCATCATAGTATTGCGGCCTCGGGTCAGCAACTCGCCGTCATCGGCAATTTTTAGTTCGATACCTGGTCCAGCTTGCCCTACCCAGCCGAAACGATAATTGTCAAATCGGTTCACGTTGGTAAAAGAGGTGTTTTCGGTCATCCCGATGCCTTCGAGAATTAAAATACCGGCAGCGTGGAAAAATTTGGCGATATCCGGGCTGATTGGCGCCGCACCACTAATACACCATTTAATTTGTCCCCCTAATGCGGCCTGAATTTTACTGAAAACAAGTTTAGTTGCCAGCTTATACTTTTGATTTAATAATGCCGGAACCGGTTTTTTAGCTAATTTAAAATCGCTGACCTGGTTGCCAACCGCCACCGCCCAGCGAAAGATTTTTAGAGCCAACCCGCCTTTTGCCTCTGCGCCGCCAATAACTTTTGCATATACTTTCTCATAAATTCGTGGTACGCTGGGGAACCATATCGGTTGAGATGCTTTAATATCATCCACAATTGTTTCCATGCTGCGTGTAAATGTAATTGGCGCGGATGCCGCCATGGCGGCATATACCGTAATCCGTGCGAAAACATGTGCTAACGGCAAGAATAAAAAGCCTCCCTCTCCTTCTTGAATAACGGTGCTCTGCAATACGGACTCGACTGTAAATGTAATATTATCATGGCTTAACATAACGCCTTTGGGAACACCGGTAGTGCCGGAGGTATAGACAATTCCCGCCATATCAGCTGGCTGCACCTCGTTTGCGCGTTGCTCAAAATCACTATCCGGTACATCCTTTCCCAAGGCTATAAATTGTTCAAAACTCAATACCCAATCATCGGGGTGGCTGCCGTTAAACATAACGACGTTACGAATATTGGGAATATCATTTCGAATCGACAATATTTTTTCAAGCTGTTCTTCATTTTCAACAAAAATTAAAACTGCATCGGAATGATCAATTATGTATTGGCAGTCTTTGGGAAGATTTGATTGATAAATTCCCACTGTTACCGCACCGGTGCTTACGATGCCAAAATCTACCATCAACCACTGCAAGCAGGTATAGCTGAGAATATTCACCTTTTGATTTTTTTCAATACCCAATGCCAGCAGGCTTTTGCTAACATTTTTGACATCCCGGTAAAACGTATTCCAGGAATTGGATTCCATTTGCCCGGCGTCGTTAAACCATCGATAGGCGGATTTTTCACCGTGGTGGTCTACGGTTTCTTTCAGCATTTGATGAATGTTTTGGAAATTTTTAAATGACATCGTCTCCTCCTACAAAACACACGAAATGACACAAAAAGGATTTTTTATTGTTGAATAATTGTGTTCAAGTCAAATAAACTGTTTCGGATACTCAAATGAAACCAATGTCCCCTTCCCTACCCCAACCTGTTTCCAGGAAGCAATTTCAAAATCGATACAAACGATTCCGCAGGTTGGCACATTGTCGATGCGGATATTTGCCAGCGCATTGGCCAGTTCCGTAAACCCGGGATTATGGCCGAAGAGAAAAACGGTATGGTGATCGTTAGTGATGTTTTTAATAACCGTTAATAATGTGGTTACACCCGCCAGGTAAATATCTTCATCTGCTTCGATGTTTTCGATGGGATAACCGATTTCCCCGGCAATCGTTTCTGCGGTTGTTAATGCGCGATTGGCCGGGCTGCTCAACAGTAAATCCGGGGCGGCATTTTGTTCTTTCAGCCGTTTTCCCATATTCGGCGCGTCCCGTTTCCCACGATTGTTTAACGGGCGGTCGAAATCATCTAAATCCTGATGTTTCCAGCTTGATTTGGCATGGCGGATCAAATACAATCTTTTCATACGAAATCGTTATCTTTCAATTGGAAAAAAGGTGTCTAACTTGATATCGTGAAACAATTCCATCAACTCTTCATCAATTCCCTTGACACGCATTTTTCTGCCACTATTCGTAAGGTTTTTATAGAAAATGAGGAATTTTCCGATGGCAGAAGATGTCATAAACGGAACGCTGGAGAGGTCAAAAATAACTTCTTTAAACTCCTTTTCGAGAATTTCCTGCATTGGCTCAACCAGTTCGTCAACCGCCTCATTTTCAATAACACCGGCGATTTTTACGTGGATGTTTTCTCCATCTTGCTCATACTTGAAAACCATACCTGGTTCTCCTTTCAGGGTTAGGTAGCTTTGTCACTTTTTTAATTTACGATTTCTCTATAATCGTATAAGCCTCCGGAGGTTTAAAAACGGCGTATCAATTATTTTTTAGCGTAACCAGGGCATTTTTAATATCAAGTTTGGCTTGAAACCTCCGGGAGGTTTACAGAATATCTTTCTGCAAACATTAATGATCACCAAATTTTTACCCGGATATCAGCGGGGCGAAACAGTTTATCATTTTCTTTCACTCCGAATGCCTCGTAGAATTCCGGCATATTTGCTACGATACCATTACAGCGGTATTCGCTGGGGGAATGGGAATCCACTAACAGCCGCCGGCGCAGTTCGTCATCGCGATATTTGCGCCGCCATACCTGTGCCCATCCCATAAAAAATCGCTGTTCGCCGGTAAATCCATCGATAACCGGCGCTTCTTTGCCATTTAAAGAAAGTTTGTATGCTTTATAGGCGATGGTTAATCCGCCCAGGTCGCCAATGTTTTCGCCAAGCGTTAGTTCCCCATTTACATTCATGGAATCAATGGGATTAAAGGCATTATACTGCTCCACCATAATTTCAGAACGTTTTTTAAATTCTTCAGCATCGGCTTCTGTCCACCAATCGCGCAACAAGCCATCGCCATCGGTTTTGCGGCCTTGATCATCAAAGCCATGGCTAATTTCGTGGCCGATAACAGCGCCAATGCCGCCGTAGTTAACGGCATCGTCGGCAGCCATGTTAAAAAAGGGCGGCTGCAAAATCGCAGCGGGAAATACGATTTCATTCATTGGGGGATTATAATAGGCATTCACCGTTTGGGGGTTCATAAACCATTCACTGCGGTCAATTGGGCCGCCTAACTTGTCGATCATTCGCTGGTATTCAAATTCATTAGAGCGTTTCATATTACCAGCCAAATCATTGTTTTTTACGATTAGTTTGGAGTAGTCGCGCCATTTATCGGGATAGCCGATTTTTGTATTAAACTTTGACAATTTAGCTAACGCTTCTTTTTGGGTGTCTTCGCTCATCCATTCTAATTCACGGATGCCCTGGTCGAATGCGCGCTTTAGGTTGGCTACCAATTCATCCATACGAGCTTTAGCTTCCGGCTTAAAATAACGTTCCACGTAAATTTTACCAACCACTTCGCCGAGGGTGTTTTCTACGGCTGACACACCGCGTTTCCAGCGAGGGCGATTTTTTTCGATTCCTTGCAAAGTTTTACCGAAAAATTCAAACTGGGCATCGACAAACGTTTTGCTTAAAAGGGGTGAAGCGCCGCTTAACAGTTTCCAGGTGAAATACGTTTTCCAATCTTCAATGGTATATTGCTGGAAAACATCGCCAAATGATTCGAAGAAACTCGGCTGGCGAACTACAATTGCATTTTTATCGGCAATTCCGGCTTCAGTTGTAAAGATACTCCAATCAAACTTCCCGGTTAAATCATTCAACCGGGCTAATTCGTAGCGGTTGTAGGTTTTATTGCGGTCGCGGTTTTCGACACGCGTCCAATGGTGTTCGGCAATGCTGGTTTCCATTTTTAGAATTCGGGCAGCTTTTGCTTCGGCGTCATCGTGACCGGCAAGAGAAAAAATCGTTTGCATACAGGCTGAATATTTTTCGCGAATTCCTTTATAACGATCGTTATCCTCCAGGTAATAATCGCGATCAGGCATACTTAAACCGGATTGGGTAAGGTAGGAGATATATTCATCGGTATTTTTGAAATCGACATTCACAAAAACCACCAAAGGCGCTTGAACGCCAATTTTTCTAGCGTGGGCAAAATATTTAACGAGATCATTGCGGGATTTTAGCCCGGCAATTTCATCTAATTCGGACTTAATTGGTTCTATTCCTAATTTTTCAATCGCTGCGGAATCCATAAAGCTCCCGTAAAAGTCACCAACTTTCTGGGCATCGGAGCCATCTTTATGATTTTCGCTATTGGCAGCCTCTTCGATAATTTCCCGAAGACGTTTTTCGCTTAAATCCGCTAAAACCGAAAACGCACCGTAGTTCGATTTGTCTTCCGGGATTTCGGTTCTTTCTAACCAATTACCGTTGACATATTGGTAAAAATCATCCTGGGGGCGTATGGATTTGTCAAATCCCGTTGTATCAATTCCCGATTCCAACCCTGGTTCCGATGTACAAGCCGCTAAGATTAATAAAGCTATCATTAAAACCGAAAACCGTCTCATTTGTAGCTCCTATTTTATAAACCGATTCTGAAATATAGAAATATAGTTAAAATTAATCGCCTCCCTTGTAAGTCTTTATAGCATTACTGTTTGCTTACAAAGCCAAAGGTAATTACTAAAGATGTTTTTCGCAAAGGGTGGAAAATAAAAATGTTGTGAGGGATTTAATCATTATACATTATCTTACAAATAAAATTTAGCCTCATAATTCATTCGTAAATATTATTCTTGCAATCTTGAAACCTTATTCTAAATTAAAATTTTGGATTACACATAAGCGAAGCTTAAAACGTTTTGAAGGGAATTTAAATGAGTGTTTTGAGTAAAGATAAAAGAATGAAAGAGAAATCAGTATTCAAGAAAGCTTTGAAAACTTTTGTAAGTGAATTGTCATCCCATATTTCCTCCGAGGATGGAGATTGGACGGTGAAAGGATTTATTGATATTTACAAAAATATTTATACCATTTCTTCTGACACCAAAATTATTTCCAAAATACTTGAGATACATTTATTTCCCAAAATTGTAAAATTTGCAGAATCATTAGGTTTTTCAATTGTATTAGCGGAACACCAAAATTGGTATCCTGATTTAAGCTTTGTAAAGAAATCCGATCCACAAATCAAATTTGCTGTTGATTTGAAGACAACATATCGAAATCCCAATTATCCCAATCATGTTAATGGTTTTACCTTAGGAAGCCATGGCGCTTATTTCAAAAATAGAACTTCTGCAAAAAATATCCAATTTTCCTACTCCGAATACTCAGGGCATTTTTGTTTGGGGATCATCTATTCAAGAGCTGATTCCAATATCATAGATGAAACGGAGGTTCTGGTTGTAAAAGAATTGTCTGGCGATTATCTTCAAAGAAAGCCAATTGGAGAAAGGCAAGTGACAAAAATTGAAAACCTTCGTTCAATTACTTCTGTTATCAAAGACTTCACATTTTTTGCTTGCGAGAAATGGGAATTAGCGAGTGATAGACGAGGCTCCGGAAACACTGCGAATATAGGCTCAGTAACATATATTCAAGATATAGTAAACGGAAATGGGATATTCGCAAAACTTGGAGAAGAGTGGTTTGATGAGTATTGGATGAATTATGGAACAAGTATTATGGTTAAGGATAACAAAGCAATTAAAATTAAACGGTTAGAAGACTTTGTTGAGTTCAAAGGGGGCGACAAAGCATTAATTAATCGGGTCATTACAAAACGGAAGGCAAAAAAATGAAAGTTATTGTTCCTCCACTAAAGAGCCAGGGAATAAAAACTAAGCTTGTGCCCTGGATACTGGCTTTAGCGCCAAAAATACAGGGGAAATGGATAGAGCCGTTTTTAGGAACCGGAGTTGCTGCATTTAATGCAAGATATAAAACAGCAGTGCTTAATGACAGCAATCCGCATATAATTAATTTTTATAAAGCTATTCAGAACAAAGAAATAACCGCTTTTACTGCAAGACAATATTTAGAAAAGGAAGGAGAAAAATTACGCAATGCTCCTGAAAATGGTTATGAGCATTATCGATTTATAAGGGATAGATTTAATGACCAGTATCGCCCTTTAGACTTTCTTTTTCTTTCAAGAGCGGGGTTTAATGGGATGATGAGGTTTAATAGAAATGGTAATTGGAATATTCCTTTTTGTAAAAAACCGAATAGATTTACTCCTGCATATATTACAAAGATTGTAAATCAAATAAATGCCGTTACAGAAGTCATCCGACCCGAATGGAAATTTTTGAATAACGAATTTTATGAAATAATATCTATGGCTGAACAAAATGATATTATTTATTGCGATCCACCTTATTTAGGGCGTTATGTCGACTATTATAACGGCTGGACAGAATCGGAAGAAAAAATTTTATTTGAATGCTTATCCACGACAAAGGCAAAATTTATACTTTCGACCTGGCATCACAATCAATACCGGGAAAACCAAATGATCAAAAAATTCTGGAATCAATTTAAT
>CAXHHS010000082.1:0-13960 GCA_964015645.1 uncultured bacterium | reverse complement strand
AGAGGGGGCGGGGGTGAGGTTAAAAATGGCAAGAACTTTATTTGAGCGATTTAACCCAGATTTCTCACCCCAGGCTGGGGGTGAGGTTGACAGAGATAAAAAACTCTAACACAATTTAATGGCAAAACCGTTAATTTAATACCATCAAGTTAGTTATCGCCCCAAACCCGGTTTTACTTTACCGGCAAAATAATCGAAAACGTGCTCCCTTTTCCAACTTCGCTGTCTACGAGAATATTGCCGTGGTGATTTTGAATAATATTGTATGATGTTACCAGCCCGGATCGCATTTTCATTCGCTGGCCGTCCCCGGCTGTAAATCCAAGATCAAATAAGTGCGCCAAATTCTCCGCAGGAATACCTTTTCCGGTATCGGAAATTTGCACCTGGATATGTGGCATATCACCATTACTACTTTTGTTGCAAATGGTTTTTATTTTAATGGTGCCGTTGCCATCAATTGCTTGCACTGCGTTCTTTAAAATGTTAATAAACACCTGGTTAAGCTGGCCGGGATAACATTCGATTTTTGGAATATCGCCAAATTCTTTTACAATTTTAATTCGCTGCTGTATTTCGGTGCTTAACAGCGTTAAGGTGCTTTCGATGCCTTCATGGACATCCGCAAGTTGATACTCGGCTTGATCCAACCGGGCAAAGTTTTTAAGGCTTTTTACGATGGTGGAAATCCGGTCACCGGCAGTTAAAGTTACCCGGATGTTGTCTTTTAGCGTGTTGATAACCCGCGGCAATTGGCGATTGTTCTTGATCTCTTCTATCGATTTGCTTTG
Source organism: uncultured bacterium (assembly GCA_964015645.1). Classification (GTDB taxonomy): domain Bacteria; phylum Calditrichota; class Calditrichia; order RBG-13-44-9; family J075; genus CAXHHS01. The sequence goes on along the minus strand of CAXHHS010000082.1, from coordinate 13,169 downwards.
CTGCAACACAATTTCGATTTTATCCAGACAGCGGTGTGAAACATCGCCGGAGGCGTTAACCGCACCAATCGGGTTGTTGATTTCGTGGGCAATCCCGGCAACCAGGTCGCCCAGTGCGGCCATTTTCTCTTTCATTAACAATTGTTGTTGGGTTTCGTTCAGTTCTTCCATCGTGCGCTGTAAATCGATATTCTTTTGAATAATTTCGATCTTTTGTTTTTCCAAATCGTTATTTTTCTTTTCGATTTCCGTCTTTTGCGCAGCCAGCGTTTGCGATTTCTCCTCCAACTCCTTATTGGTAGAAAGCAGCGCCTTTGCTTGTTCTTGCAGCGTTTGTGCTTGCTGCTGCATCTTTTCCGTCGCTTCCCGGAGGGATGTTGTCATACGATTAAACGACTGAGACATATTGCCGATTTCGTCTTTGCCGGAAATTTCCAGTTGAACATTGAGATTACCACCGGCGACATCTTCCGCTGCTTTTTCCAGCCGCTGAACCGGGCCGGTAATTTGCCTCACTAAAAACCCGGCAATTAACATCGAGAGAATAATAGCTGCAAACAAAAGCGTTCGATTAATTTTGCGGGCAGCATGAAAGGTTGCTTCTGCCCGGATTGCCGCTGCCCGGGCATCTTGTTTGTTAATCTCGACCAGGCGATCCAATGTTTCGCTGAATTTTGTATATGCGGCAAGCGCTGATCCATTTAATAAATTAATCGCTTGCTGGCTTTTGTTTTCTTGCGAGAGGGAGTAAAACGAATAACTTAGCTCCTGGTATTCGCCAAATTGGTCATCCAGGTCGGAGATAAGTTTATTTTCCTCCTCAAGGTTGAAATGTTGAATCTCGGAATCTACACGAAGCGAATCGTAAATATCCTGGCTTGCGATAATTTCGTCGATAAAGGAAATCCATTTCTTGGCGTGTTGATCTTTTAGAGTAGAATCGGCTGTGATTGCATGTTGTAACTGGCTGATTCGTAAATAAGAAGTATTGAGTTTAATCTCAGCTAACGACAGCGCTTGCGGCAACCAATTATTACTGACTTCGTCAATTTCCTCTTTTAACAATTCCATTTTATGCACAGAGTAAAAATTTGCCGCAGCCATAATTGTTAGAACCAGGCCAAAGCCGATAACCTGTTTTGTCTTTAGTTTCAGGTTTTTGAATTTTTTCATGGGTGCTCGCAGTTCGAATTTATGTATTCAACTTGGCAAACCGTTTATATACTGATCAATTTAAGAAAAGTGTAGGTGATTTTCAATTTGTTGGTGGGAAATACAAAAATTGGGGAGCTCTACTTTCGGTTCTTCCGGCAAAACACGGCGTTACCTTTTTCCTTTGCGCTCTACGCAAGGAATATCCATCACGATAAAAATGATGTTATTGAAGATTGATCAACACATATAGAAAACACAGTTATACTGCGTTGCTATTTAAAAAACTAAATATTGGAATAGATAACCTAGAACTGCTACGATAAATCCTATCAATATTAATCCAAGAGGTCTTCTGTACCATGGATATTGTTTGTCGACACCTTCTCTCTCTACTTTCGAACGATTTATTATTTCCGAATTAGAAATATTTTCAAAATTATCTCCCATTATAAATCCTTCCTTCAAGTAACATTCACTTGAGAACGGTTTATTATTTCGGAGTTTTCAATGTCTTTGAATTGATCTCCCAAAATCATATCTCCGCTGTGGATTGTTAAGCTCTTGTCAATTGTAACTTTAGTGTTACTATCAATATTGTTTATACAGTAAGCTAACAATGAATAGAGCTTCTCAGCGGCTTTTTGGTTCTTTGTTATCAAAAAATCTGTTGTTACTCCATTCGTTTGAATTTGTACGCCGTATTTTTTTCCAAGAAATGATAATAAGAATAGAGCCAAGAAAACAATCGACAACAGTTGAAAAATTGTTGAAAAAACCATAGTTGACAGACCCCACGAAAATACAGCGAGTATCAATAAAGCAAATCTCAGGAACCAAGATCTACCAATTTGGTACGATGTGACTCTCGAAATATTTGAAATTTGGATGATCGAACCCGGAATTATTAACAAGTTATCATTGATGCTGATACTGCTGAATCTTACTTCATTTAAATCTGACTGAGAACCTCTGAAAAAATTAGCCATCATACTTATTGGATTCATTAAACACCTCCGATTTTAAATTTAATAAAGTTATGTCATGCCCCCTAAGCATCTCTAATGCAAAATTAAGCTGCTACAGCATTTCTATCAGTTTAATTACCATGACCCATTGCAGTCCTTGCACCAAAATGAAACTACTGCTAATCTTTCGGTTGCAGTAACGTGAAATGAACCACAGTACGGACATTTCAATGCTGACGAAACAGGGAACCCTAAAAAACGATAAACCAAATACAACATCGCTGCAATCCAAACAAAGATAAAAATGTCTGATAAAACCTCCCAAATAGCCATTCTGGAAGCGTAAATATTAATTCCTAACAAAACTATACAAAAGATTGAAGAGAGTGCAGCGCCAATTTTTAAGATAAAAGGAGTGTTCTTAGCTTTCCATACCCAATTATCTTTATCCCCGCCAATACCTATTAAAAAACGTCCAATGATAAATGAAATAAACCCAAGAACAACAGCTGTAGTTACCCCTGCTAGGAGGCGATACTCCGCACTCATGTCATATCCTAAAATTTTACCAGCATTTATAAATGAAGGGAAAAAATAGGCAATAACATCAAGAATAATCATTAGAACTGCTAAACCTAAACCAGCAAAAAAAGCCGCAAATCCTGTAAATGAAAAAGCACCGTAAATAAAAACACCCCCAACAGCTACTATGACATATATTAAATAAGCCCAGCTCCCAATACCAGAAAGCGGCCAATCGTAAAAACAATGAGTTACTGGCCCGACTAACCCTAGAGTAATAATAATCCACTGCAAATGCGGTAGTATTTTGTCAACAAGGTTCATTTATTTACTCTTTATTTTAGGTTAGCTGAGAGAATTAACACAGATTCCAAAAAGATCAAGAATAAGACTAACCATGAGTTATTATTTCTCAACAATAGGATTACAATCCATCCATACAACTACAAAACATCATTTTGGATATTCCAAAGTGGGAGTCTAACGAGTATTAAGTCGTTTTAATTCATTTCCTCTATGATGAAACACTTCATCTTCCCGAAAAAAAATATAAGTTACTTTAACGTAAGCTACTTTTAAATAAGTTACTTTAAAGTAACTTAATCGACAAGCAAAAATTTACTAATTAAAGAGCTCCTTTTTAAAATCTCCTTTGACATTTCCTCTTTATCGATTTATAATAAAAGCCCGTTCAAAATCTTTGACTTATTTCCAAGCAGTTTAAAACGGCTTCGTTAAATTGCTTACAATATCATAACCCTTTTTCTTGACGCATCGCTTGTTGTTCGCTTTCCATAATTCATTTTATCGCCCTATCTTTTTTACAAAGGAGAGTCTTATGAAAACTGCTAAAATTAGCCGCAAATTTTTCAATCGATATGTTTCAATATCGATATTATTTGTTATTACCATGGCAATCGTTATTTATGAGTTACCGGATCGGTATTCTCCCTCCATGCCAGATGTTCATCAGAAGTATCAGAAAACCGCGCCCGGCCCCGATCCTTATCCTGCCGAGTGGGCCTGGATACGCCGCACGTTTCCGCATTGGACTGCGGATGCACAAGCCTTTCGCGAAGAGATGACAAAAGCGCAACGCATGAGAACGGAAGCGCCCGATTTACATCTGAAGCAAGTGGATGTCCAATTTGCTGGCCCTACAAATATTGCCGGGCGAATTTCTGATATCGAATTCAACCCATTAAATCCCACGATTGTATACGCCAGCGCTGCAAACGGCGGCGTATTTAAATCGACAGATACCGGAACAACCTGGTTTCCCATTTTTGATGGTCAGGCTAATTTGAATGTCGGAGATATTGGTATCGATCCCGTCAATCCCGATATTATTTATGTCGGCACCGGGGAGGCAAACGGCGGGCATAACAACTTCCCGGGCGGCGGGGTGTATAAATCGACCGATGCCGGGGCAACCTGGCAATTATTGGGCCTGGAAAACACCGCATCTATAGGGCGAATTATTGTCGATCCCAGTAATACACAGCGTGTTTTTTTAGCGGCCGTCGGCTCTTATTTTTTGCCGAACCCGGAGCGAGGTGTTTATTTAAGCACAAATGGCGGAACAACCTGGTCGCAGTCTTTGTTCGTTAGCGACTCAACCGGTGCTATCGATATTGTGATGGATCCCAACAATCCCCAGCGATTATTGGCAACCATGTGGGAGCGCGTTCGCCGGCCAAACTCCAGCCATTTATTTGGCCCTACCAGCGGTATGTATCGCAGCACAGATGGCGGTGGAAGCTGGCAGTTGTTAGGCCCGAATACCGGTTTACCGGATGCGACCGCAACAAATGTCGGGCGGATTGGACTAACAATTTATCCCCCCAATCCGGATATCGTTTACGCCTTATACAACGATGGCAGCAATATTTCGGGTTTTTTTAAAACAACAAATTTTGGCGGCACCTGGGTTGATGCCGATCCCAACAATGGTCTTTCCAGCTCTGGGTTTAGCTGGTATTTTGGCCAGACGCGGGTAAAACCGGATGACTCCAATACGCTTTATGTCATGGATGTCACATTTAAGCGTTCGACCAATGGCGGAACGAACTGGTCTACTATTTCCAGCCCGGGATTTCACGTGGATCACCATGCGCTGGCATTCCATCCCGACAATCCTAACTTTATTATCGAAGGAAACGACGGTGGGATAGACATTTCCAGCAATGCCGGCGCTTCCTTTTCTCCCGTTGCTCAATTGCCGATAACACAGTTTTATGAAATCGGGTTGGATCGCACCAACCCGCAGCGATTATACGGCGGCACCCAGGATAATAGCACTGTTCGCACGCTGACCGGCGCATTAAACGATTGGGATGTCCTTTTCGGCGGCGATGGTTTTTATACGATTGTGGACCCGTTTAATCCCAATATCATTTACGCCGAATCCCAGTTTGGCAACCTCGGTAAATCTACCAATGGCGGCGCCTCGTTTTTCTCCATACTCAGCGGTATCAATGGCTCCGAACCCACCAACTGGTCAACGCCGGTGATTATGGATCCGAATGACAATAACACCCTTTATTATGGCACAAATCGCGTATATCGAACGACGAATGCCGGCAGTTTTTGGACTGCCATCAGCCCGGATCTTACCACCGATCCCGGGCCGCGATTGGGAACGGTTACTACCATTGGCGTAGCGCCGTCCAACTCCGATGTAATATGGGTCGGCACGGATGAAAGCAACGTTTGGGTTACCACCAATGGCGGCACCAACTGGACGAATGTTTCCGCCACACTGCCCTTCCGCTGGGTAACGCGTGTCATTCCCGATCCGCTGGATGAAAATACCGCCTACGTCACCTTCTCCGGTTTAAAATGGGTTGATCCCCAGCCGCATGTTTTCCGCACGACCAACCAGGGGCAAAGTTGGGAAGATATCAGTAACAATCTGCCAGATGCCCCAATCAACGCTTTTGCCGTCGATCCCCTGAACACCGATAACCTTTTTGTTGGCTCGGACCTCGGCGCTTATTTTAGCACGGATTTCGGCCAAAGCTGGCAATATATCAGCAACGATTTCCCCATGGTTTCCGTGTACGATATGAAAATTCATGAAACTGCGAATTACCTGGCAATCGGTACCCACGCCCGTTCGATGTACACCCTGGATTTAGCCAATCTGCAAAGCCAATTTAGTATGGGCGTTGATGGTGGGTGGAATATGATTGGCCGCCCATTGGATGTTAGTGATTCTTCGGTAACCACACTTTTTCCCACCCACATGCCCAACAGCCTGTTCAGTTTTAACGGCTCGTACCAATCCGAAACCCATGTCGCGGGCTGCACCGGGTATTGGCTTAATTTTACAGAGGCAGCATCTGTACCGATTACCGGAAATACTCGTAGTTCATGTACAATAAATCTAAACGCCGGTTGGAACATGATTGCCGGCCCTTCCTGCAATGTCGATGTAACTGCCATTGATGACCCCAACAACATTATTACCGGAACTATCTTTGGATTTGATGGCGCCTATTTTACTGCAACCACCATAGAACAAGGAAGGGGGTATTGGGTGAATGCCAGTGAACCAGGTACTATTTCTCTTTCCTGCACAGCGCCTGCTGAAAAGAGATCGCTTCCGCAACTCAGTGATCAAATTGATCTGAATAGAGCCAGCAATATTCAGATTAGTGAGGGTGCTTCCGGCTATCAAGCGAGCCAAACGCTTTATTTTAATGTGCCTTTAGATGATCGGAATATGCTGGAACAGTTCCGCCTGCCGCCAGTACCGCCAGCAAATATTTTCGATGCTCGCTTTACAGGCGATTATTTCTTAAGCGAAGATAAAGAAGCCTTGATCCGGTTGCAAGCGTCTCGATTCCCCGTTACCATCCGCGCTGCCAACATTCCTGATTTGGAGAACTCAAATTATATTATCGAGGAAATGATCGGCGGCAACAGTATTAAACAGCACGTTTTACGAAATGGCCAAACAGTTAAAATTGTAAATCCCAATATTAAAACCTTAAGGTTGGTGAAATCGGAAGGTATTGTTCCTATTGAATTTAGCTTACATCAAAATTATCCCAATCCGTTTAATCCCAATACAACCATCCAATATGAAATCCCAGAAAAAAGCCAGGTGGAGGTTTTAATTTTCAACGAATTAGGGCAGAAAGTGAGAACATTGTTTTCCCAGGTGCAGGAGGCAGGTATTTACGAAACAATATGGGATGGAACAAATGACGCCAGGGAATCCGTAAGTAGCGGCATTTATTTTTACCGAATCACGGCTCAATCTAACAGCCGGGCGAGCGAGAAATTTTCGGCGATTCGGAAGATGGTTTTATTGAAGTAGAGTTTTTGTGTTCATGTAAGTTAGCTGCTTAAGCGCAAAAGACCTTATTGACAAAGAGGATGGAGCTTAATATAGAAAGTTTATCTTTTATTTAAAGGGGCAATGATGGTAAAAAAGCCCGCATTTAGGGTGATTTATTTGAAGCAATAGACCGGTAAAATTGCTTGTTTTAATTATCGTTTTTGGCGATCTTCTAAGCTATGAATAAGACTTGGGTTGTCGAATATGTAGAGTTAGATGAAAAAAATCCCTTTGAAGAGTTCATTTTAAGTTTAACTGTCAAAGATAGAGCTAAAGTATTTGAAACCATTGATTATTTTCTGGAACTCAAAAACAGAAATTTGCCAATAAAAGCAAATCTTTCAAAGCATTTAGAAGATGGTATTTTTGAATTAAGAACATCTATCAAAGATAAGATTGCCAGAACTTTATATTTCTATCAAATTGGGGCGAAAATTGTAATAACTCATGGGTTCATCAAAAAGACTCAGAAAACACCAAGAAAAGAAATCGAAAGAGCCAAAAAATTTAGAGAACAATATATCAAGAGGTCAAAGCATGACTAATTATGAGAAATTATTTCAGGAGGAAATGAGGAATCCGGAATTTGCAAAAGCCTATCATGAAGCACGGCTGGAAAGAATATTAAGCGAATTTTTAGAAATGCTGAAAGAGCAAATCGATAAGAATGAATCGAAAGAAGTTTTGCTGAAAACAATTAGCTCGATGCAGAGACGAATAAGTTCATTACAAACCTCATCGTAAATTTTTGATCATAATTCCGCTTAATCGCAAAAGCAAGTGACGAAGACGAGTATATTAACATTCTTAAACGCTTGCCGCTTTAAACATCTAAAAAATAAGAAGTAAAAACCAGCCTACCGTTTGACGCGTACAACTTGAATACCAGAACACAATAATACTCTAACATATTTAACCCAAAGCCTTTATGTTCTCCTCAATCAATACAAGCTGTGTTTGCGCATCCTTAAATTGATTGCGGGTTTTTTCGACGATTTCCGCCGGGGCGCGATTAACGAAATTTTCGTTCCCTAATTTTTTCTCCAATCCGTTGATACGATTTTGGAGATTTTCTTTTTGGGTTTGCAGCCGCTGCAATTCTTTATCGCGGTCGAGCACGCCGGCAACGTAGATTTCGATATCGCCTAACACGGCGGCGGCGGATAATTCCGGGCGCTCGGCAGTTGCGGAAACGGTTAGTTTCGAGAGGTTGGACATCTCTTTGATGTGGTAGGTCATTTTCGCCAGGTTTTCAGCATCGCTGTTCTCCGCTTTAACCAGCGCTTCCAATTTTTTAACATGCGGTACAGTGTATTTATTGCGGATGTCGCGAATGCGGCGGGTAACGCCCTGCATCAGTTGAAATTGCCTTTCCAAATCATCATCTTCCCACTCGGCATTGGGCTTTGGCCAGGCGGCTAACATCGCAAATTCGCTCTCCGCAAATGCAGTTTCGATACCGCGAACCGGGGCACGATCGTTCAGCGATTCCCAAATCGCTTCGGTAATAAAGGGAATAAAGGGATGGAACAATCGCAGCACCTGGTCGAGCACGGTTGCCAGAACTTGCCGGGCAATAACACCGCTTTCTTCCGGCATTCGTGGTTTGATTAATTCCAAATACCAATCACAAAAATCTCCCCAAAAAAACTCCCGCGCAGCGTTGATGGCAGCGGAGGGATTGTAGGCTTCCAACTGGGCATGAACTTCTGCCGTGGTTTTGGAAAGCCGCGAGAGAATCCAGCGATCTTCTACAGCTAACTCGCTTATTTTCAACGGTTTAAAATCTTGCTTTTCGAGATTCATCATTGCAAAGCGGGCGGCATTCCACAACTTGTTGCAAAAGTTTTTACCGGCATCAAAGCGGTCGCTGATAATTTTCGCCGCCGGAATATCGGGCATGGTTCCCAGCACATCGAACTCTTTTCCGGAGCCGGGGCAGATGTAGGTAAAAATACTGCTCCCGTGTTTGGCCGTCGCCAAATCCACCGTTTCGCCGGTAAAAGGCGAAATGGCCTGCACCGGCAGGCGAATATCCTGGGTTCCGGTTTGCATATCGCACAGCACGTAGCGCAGGGCATCGGTTCCGTACAGATCGATAATATCGACCGGGTCGATGCCGTTGCCTTTGGATTTACTCATGCGTTCGCCTTTACCGTCCAAAATCGTGGCGTGGAGAAAACAGTCGGTAAACGGTATATCGCCTAAATTATAAAGCCCGGCAATTACCATGCGCACCACCCACAGCGTAATAATATCGCGCCCGGTCACCAGGCAGGAGCCGGGATAATAGTAGGAAAGCGCATCCGGTTTGCCATCCACACTGGCAGTAGGAGATTGGCCGGCATCGATTTTAGCAGCTTCCGGATTCGGCCATCCGAGGGTGCTGTGCGGCCAGAGCGCGCTGCTAAACCAGGTATCGAGCACATCAATATCCTGGCTTAAACCGAGCGCTTCTAATGTTTCGGCGATTGTTTCTTCGTTTTCCTGGTTGCGAATGCAGGCTTGAACTTCAAAATGGCCGCTTTCGGTTTGCTCAGCGGGTAACTGTCTTGCTTCCTCAATGGAAAATGATTGATCTTTGGAATCGGCAACCCACACCCATAATTCTTCATTGGAAAATTTCGCCAGGTCATCCAGCGTTTTGTTTAACTCTTCGAAGCGAAATTTTCCATGCCAGATGGGAATCCGGTGCCCCCACCAAAGCTGGCGGCTAATGCACCAATCGCGTTTTTCGGCTAACCAATTGTAATAGGTGTTGCGGTAACGCACAGGGTCAGGGAAAAAGGTCAAATTTCGCCCGGTGGCTGATTTGTAATTTTCATCAACAGCATCCATTGCAGCCTGCGCAAGGCCGGGAGCGGTAAATTCTTTGGGCGTTCCGCGGCCCATTACCACGCCGCCCTCCACATCATCCATTTTGATGAACCACTGCTGTGAAAGATACGGCTCCACCGGTGTTTTGGAGCGGTCGGAGTGGCCGACTTCAATTTCACGATCTTCCACGAGGTCTAACAATCCCTGGGCATCCAAATCCGCCACCACTTTTTTGCGGGCATCAAAACGATCCATATCTTTGTAAGCGCCGGCATTGGCGTTCAGCGTACCGTCATCATTTAAGATGTTGATGATATCGATTTCAGCCTGGTGGCGTTTCCAAACTTCGTAGTCGTTGGGATCGTGCCCCGGTGTAATTTTAACGCAGCCGGAGCCTAATTCCGGTTTTGCCCACTCATCAAGGATTAAGGGAATTTCGCGGTTTTGCAGCGGCAGCAGCACTTTGCGGCCATCTTTGGCCATCTCAACAAATTTTTCCAGCTGTGAAATATGTGTTTTTTTACGCGATTCCAGTGCTTCCAACTCCGCCTTCAATGCAGCTTCATCTTTTGAGGAGGCAGCAGAAACTCTTTCCTTTAAAATTTCAATTTGATGGTTCAACTCTGCCGCCGGGTTGGGGTGGCAGGCGACAGCCGTATCGCCTAACATGGTTTCCGGGCGAGTGGTTGCCACAATCACAGATTCCGGTTCCCCCGGTTTGGGGTTGATAATGGGGTAGCACAAATGCCAAAAATGGCCATCGACTTTTTGATACTCCACTTCATCATCGGATATTGAGGTGCCCAATTTACAGTCCCAGTTTACCAGCCGGTAGCCGCGAAAGATCAATCCATCGCGAAAGAGGCGGAAAAACCATTCCCGCACGGCAGCGGCGCAAACCGCGTCCATCGTAAATCGCTGGCGATCCCAGTCGCAGGAGCAGCCCATTTCCTGCTGCTGTCTGATAATCCGTGCCTGGTACTGGTCTTTCCATTCCCAGATTCTCTCCACCAGCGCTTCCCGCCCGATGTCGTGGCGCGTTTTGCCTTCTAACTCAAACAGCCGCTTTTCCACCACCGCCTGCGTGCCGATACCGGCGTGATCCGTGCCGGGCATCCAAAGCGAATTATCGCCCATCATACGGTGCCAGCGGATCAGCATATCCTGCATTACGTTATCGATTGCATGCCCCATGTGCAGTGCGCCGGTTACATTGGGTAGCGGCATCATGATCACATAGCGGTTTTTGCGCTCATCGGGATTGGCGGCAAAGGCTTTTGCCTCCAGCCAGCGCTTGTAGGTTGGTTTTTCGATGTCTTTGGGGTTGTAAACAGTCGGTATTTCTTTCACGATAGGTTCCTTCTTTCGTCATTCATTTTTTTTCGCACTTATTCATCATCCTTATCTAATTTGAATGGGTTTACGATTCTCAATCTTCTTTCAACCTCTAATCCATTTTGCACATCCTCAAAATAGAGAATTTCACAATCAGAGCTTAAAGCAGTCGATACAATAATACTATCCCAAAATGAAAGGCTGTATTTATCTCTCAATTGTGATGCCTTTATCAAATGATAATTAGACGATTCGGAAAAACGAGGGACTCTCCACAAGGATGGCTTCCCCCAATATTATCTCACCCCCTAAATATAGCATTCATTTCGTTATTGCCGAAAGCGAATTTTTGTTAATAGTGTGAATTTTTGAGGAAATTAGCCTTTACCTGATTAATTGGTAAGTGTGCGCGCTGTTGATCAACGATACCGAATTGTGTATAAAATATACCAGGAAAAAATCACTGTTTATGTTATTGGGGTGGGTATTCGAAAGAAAAGCAAGAAAGATGATATCTATCAACGTTAACAATATTGCTGAAAAATATTCAAAAAGAAGATCAAAATATTAACGAAGAATAGCCATCTCACATTTCTTCAAAAATTATCTCCCCATTTTGCACTGTCATTAAAACGTTGGTTTCCAACAACGCTTCCGGCGGTTCATTAAAAATATCCTGATCGATCATTATCAAATCAGCCAATTTCCCTTCCTGTAAAGCGCCTAACTCATTTTCTTCTCCCACGGCAAAGGCGCTGTTTTGAGTATAAGCCAAAATAGCATCTTTAACACTGGTGGATTCCTCCGGGTAATAACCGGCTTCTTGCGGATTGCAATTCGGCTTTCGTGCGACAGCAGCGTAAATGCCTTTCCAGGGATCAAAGGATTCGATGGGGGTATCCGAACCGAATATCAACCGGGCATTGCTGTTCAATAGACTTCTGAAGGCGTAGGCATAACGCCCGCGGGGACTCCAATATTTTTCGATCATGGGAATATCGGCAGCAAGGTGAATGGGCTGCATACTGGCGATAACATTATACTGGGCGAAAAGCGGAATATCATCAGGATGCAATAATTGGGCATGTTCGATCCGGTGGCGAAGACCCAATGCGCGGCTGGCGGTCTTTACGTTCCCGAATGCGGTTAGCACTTTACGATTGGCAGCATCGCCAATGGCGTGGATGGCGCAGGATAATTTTTTTTCGACGCTAAGGTGGATTTTTTCCTGCAACGTCTCTTCGGAAAGTACTTCGATGCCGGTGTGATCAAGATTATTGTATGGTTCCAGCATATGAGCCGTTTGCGAGCCTAAAGCGCCATCGGTAAACATTTTTACACCGCAAATTTTTAGAAAGCTGTTACCGCGCCCGGCGTAAAATCCTTCTTCTTCGCTACTTTCCAGGAACCGTAGGGGGAAATACCAGAATATCCGCAAGCCCAATTTAGCACGATCATACAGTTGCTGATAATGCGCAAATGTATACGGCGACTCCACGCTATGCACACCGGTAATACCAAAGCGATGAAATTCCGCAAATGTTTCTTGCAAAACCGGAGCTATCTCTTCCAAAGTTGCAGGTGCGATGGATTGTAAAACAACATCGCGCGCTGTTTCCTGCAAAACACCGGAAGGTTCCCGGCTATTTTTGTAGCGCAAAATAGTGCCGCCGGGTGGGTCAGCGCTTGCATCGTTGATGCCGCAAACCGCTAAAACGTTACTGTTCACCCAATGGCTGTGCCAATCTTTACTTTGCAGTGCGATAAAATGCTGCCGGGAAATTTCGTCGAGGGAGGATTTATCGGGAAAACCAGCCAGTCCCCATTTGTTTTTATCCCAGCCGCCGCCAATCACCCAACTTCCGGGAGGTTTATTTGCAACAGCTTTCGAAATTCTGGTAAGTGCTTCATCTAAAGAATGACAATCGGAGAGTTCGACTTGCAATTTTCGCTCGGCATATTCTGCCAGGTGAGTGTGAGAATCCATCAGCGCCGGTAAAATCCAACGCTTCCGAGCGTCTATTTTC
>CAXHHS010000081.1:0-14007 GCA_964015645.1 uncultured bacterium | reverse complement strand
TTGGCCGGGCGCCAAAATTGGGAGAAAACACCTTTGTAACACTAAAGATATTTGATGCTGCCGGGCAAGAAGTTAAGACGCTGATCAGCGAAACCATGGCGCCCGGGGAATATTCAGTGGAATGGGACGGTAGGAATAACAACAATCAAAAAGTAGCCGGCGGTATGTACCTCTACCGGTTGGTGAGCGGTAATTTTGTGCAAACGCGAAAAATGGTTTTGCTCAAATAACATTTTCACCTGACCAATATCATTCGCTTCGCTTTGCTGGTATTTTCAATCATTAAATGGTAAATGTAAATTCCGCTAGCCAGCGGTTGGCCGCGGTCGCCGGTACCGTCCCAGTGAACTTCAAAGGCGCCGGGAAAAAGCTGGCCGGATATTAGGGTGCGCACTGTTTGCCCCAGGTTGTTGTAAATGATTAAACGAACCCCGATACCGAGCAAAAATTCTTCCGGGACAGTAAAGCGAATGGTTGTTTCGCTGTTAAACGGATTGGGAAAATTCTGGGGGAGTTCAATTTCCGGGGGAAACTGGTGAGTATCGGCAGCCGGATCGGCATGGATTTCATTGATGGCGATGCCGGCGGCAGCGCTTAAACCGGAAGTCAGAACGCTATCCCCACCAACCGTGGTACCGGGAGAATAACGACGGTTACCGCTGGTAATGGCAGCCAAATGGGGAATAAAACTTCCGTTGCCATCGGGATAGCGGGTTAAGGATTGACCGGATTCTTCACCGGAACCGTATCCGCGTCTCTCAATGGTATTGCCTGAGGCATCCAGAACTAAAATCGTATCCGCCTGGCTTTTTAAGCCGAAATCAACGCCTAATTCGTTGCCGCCGTTGGCAACAAATACAGCACCGGGAACGCCGGCCGGATCGCCGCCGCCAAAGACCACCACAAAATGCCCCGGATCAACCATAGTGCCGGGCGGAAAGGTATGCCACCTGCCGGAAGTACCAAGCACAGTGCCGGATACCAACAGAATTTGCCAGCCGGAAATATCCAGGGCATTATGATTCATGTTGATCAATTCTACGAATTGATCGTCGCCCTCGTGGGTAATGCCATCGCCATTGGCGTCTCCCTCCTCGCTGCGATCCAAATCCAGCACAAAATCGACTGCCGGTAACAAATTTGCCGAGGCGTCCCCAATAATGATCTGTGCCTCGGCGTCAGCAGGTCCCTGGGTAAGCAAGCGCAGCAAGGTCACTTCAAAAAAGCCGGGGTTTAAATATCGAAAAATATCAATCAACACGGTATCCTGTTCGGGAATCAGAAAAATATAATCGCCTTGCAGCACTTCTTTTGGATTCGTGGTTAAAATAAATTTCCGGCCATTTATCTCCCCAAAAATTCGTTTGATTCCCCGGTTCACGATATTCCAAAAACCATCGATATTGAAAAGCGTAAATTCTTCCGAAAAATTATTCACATCCACTTCATCCAACTTTAACGCCGGCGTAACCACAGTAGATGATGTGAGAGTTCTTTCAATTACCCCCGAGGGTTGGGCAACCACCGCTGTATCCTGGGCAGCGATTCCGAAGAAAAACAGTATAATTCCCCACACTTGAAAAATTCCACCGGGTTTTGGGTGTAAATACCTCATATAATTCCTTGTTCGCTCAGCGTTGAAATTTCAGATAATTCTATCGCTATTATAATAAATGAAGGATTGTACAAATGACAGGGACGATCACAGGTTTTGATTTTGCTTTTTAAACATACACCCGAGAAAACAGGTTAAACCTTATGTGATTGTAATCATTATAGTTGGCAGGGTTATAAATTATTTATGATGATTGGTAGCCGACGATCACCCGCGCGCCTGTCCGCGCTTCATATTTGCGCAGCTATACTCTTTTTATATATCTCAGCCTGGCACTCTCGGGAGTTAAAGTAGGATGAATTACAATTTACAAGATCTGGAAAGTCGCTCAAATCTAACGAGAAATCAGCTTCTGACCTGGATTAGCCAAAAATTGCAACCGGGTTTAGCAATTTTTCACAATACCATTCTGTTTAAAATTCCAAGTGAAATAGACTTACAGAATTTTCGAACGGCATTTCAAAGTTTGATTAACGCCAGCGATGTATTTCGTACCATTATTGATGAGATCGATGGCATTCCGCAGCAAACAGTTAAACCCCAATTTGCTTATACCGTCGAGTTTCTCGATTGGACAAATTTGAAGCATAAAGAGAAACAGCTCCATCAATGGGCGCAAGAACGTTGCAAAAGGCCATTCGATTTTAAGGAGCCGTTATTTGATACCGTCTTGCTTAAAATATCCGATGATGAATATGTTTGGTATTTAAATCAACACCAGATTCTTTTTGACGGCTGGGCAACGGCACTATCATACCGGTATATCTCGGAAATTTATCAATACGGATTTACAGAGAATTTGGTTGATGTTAAAGGCATCTCTCAATTTGAAGGTTATGTAAAAAGCGAGCACGATTATCGCAAAACAGAAAAGTATCATAAAGACGAAGCGTATTGGAGTCAAAAACTTTCGCAAGATATTAGCCCCATCCAATTTTATGGTAATTCCTGCCATCATTTAACAACGGCTGTCGAGCGAATTTCAGTTAAGTTGGGCGTTCGGCGTACACAGGCACTTAAAAGGAGCGCAGCTGATAAAAACCTGTTTGGTAATCATATTGATTCAAACCTCTTCCATATTTTTACAATTTGTTTGAGCGCCTATTTATACCGGGTTAGCGGCAATCGCCAATTACGGTTTGGCGTTCCTTTTCATAATCGACATTCCAAAACACTAAAAGCGACCATCGGAATGTTAATGCACGTGCTCCCATTCGATATCACGATAGAAAAAAATGATACGTTTCTTTCGTTAGTTAAAAAAGCTGAGTCGGAGACATTTGGAAACCTGCGCCACCGGAATTATACGATTGCGAATCCATTGGTGAATAAAGCGTACGATGTGATATTAAATTATCAAAACGTTGTGTTTCCAAATTTTAATGGCACATCAGTTAAATCTCAATGGATTCATCCCGGCCATGCCAACGAGAGTCTTGGTATTCAAATTTATGATTTTGATGGTGAGAATAACTTCTCTATCGACTTTGCTTTTAATCGTGATGTATTCACCCCCCGGTTGCGCCGGCAAGCCATACAACACTTTCTGAATGTGATTGATGCGTTTTTGGAAAACCCCAATAGCCTGATAGACCGGGTAAATTTGCTCTCCGGCAAAGAGAAAGAGCGAATTTTATTCGACTTTAATCAAGCTCAAAAGCACTTTCCGAATTATAAAACCATTCATCGTTTATTCGAAGAACAAGCTCAAAAAACACCGAATGCCATTGCAGTGGTATTCAAAAATCAACAGCTAAACTACACGGAGTTAAATCGAAAATCCAATCAATTGGCGCATTATTTGCGAAATTCAGGCATCAGCCGGGAGACGCGAATCGGGATTTGTCTCGAACGCTCTTTGGATGCGGTAATTTGTGTGTTGGGCGTTTTAAAGACCGGGGGAACCTATATTCCACTGGAACCAATCTATCCGGCGGAGCGCCTGAATTTTATGATAAAAGACTCTCAAGCAGCCATAATTTTAACCCAAAAGAATGTGCAGCCGAAACTGGATGCGAAAGGCACAAAAGTTGTCTGTATCGATACGGAAGAAAGTATTTTTAACCACGAAAACGATGAAAATCTACCGGGTACAACCTCACCCGATTACCTGGCTTATGTAATTTATACATCCGGCTCAACCGGAAACCCGAAAGGAGTGATGGTGTCCCATGCAAGTTTGGTAAACGCCTATTACGCCTGGGAGGACGCCTACCAATTAACATCGGAAGCGCGCGCGCACTTACAGATGGCGAATTTTTCTTTCGACGTTTTTACCGGCGATTGGGTTCGGGCACTGTGCTCCGGAGGGAAGCTGGTATTGTGCCCACCGGAATACCTCTTTGACGCCGAACATCTATATCAACTTATGCTCCGGGAAGGAGTCGATTGTGCCGAATTTGTACCATCAGTGCTGCGAAATCTTGTGGGGCATTTGGAAACCACCGGGGAACGATTGGAATTTATGAGGCTTCTTATTTGCGGCTCCGATAGCTGGTATGTTAAGGAGTATAAGAAATTTCTTCGGTTTTGCGGCCCTGCTACTCGTCTCATCAACTCTTACGGTTTAACAGAAGCGACCATCGACAGTTGTTATTTTGAAGCATCGCAAATTAACTTGCCTGCCGACTGCCTGGTCCCTATTGGTAAACCGTTTGCAAATACACGCGTTTACATCCTCGACGAAAACTTGCAATTAGTGCCGCCGGGGGTTCCCGGTGAACTATACATTGGCGGCAAAGGATTGGCAAAAGGTTATTTTAATCGGCCTCAATTAACCGCTGAGAAATTCATTCCAAATCCGTTTGAAAATTTTCCGGGTGAGAAACTATATAAAACTGGCGATTTGGCAAGATTCCTGCCGGATGGCAATATCGAATTTCTGGGACGGTTGGATGCCCAGGTTAAAATTCGGGGATTACGAATCGAGCCGGGCGAAATTGAAGCAGCTTTAAATCGCCATCCCCGGGTAAAGGATGTGCTGATAACGACGGTTGAAAACGAGCCAAGCGATATGCAATTAGCCGCTTATGTCGTCCCCGGTTCTTCTCCAAAACCTGGCATAAACGAGCTGCATGATTTTTTAAAGACGCAACTACCCGATTATATGATTCCGCATTTTTTTGTGTTTTTAGAGGCGTTGCCGCTGTTGCCTAATGGTAAAATCAACCGTAAGGCGCTTCCCCCACCTCAATCAAAAGCCGCTGTATCAGAGAATGTTTATACAGCTCCCGTAAACAAAACGCAACGCAAACTCGCCAGGATTTGGTCGGAAGTGCTCGGCGTAAAAAAAATCGGCATTTATGATGATTTTTTTCAATATGGCGGAGATTCTCTTTCCGCACTTCTTGCAATTACGCGTATTCGTACAACGTTAAATGTCGAAATTTCGATAAAAGATTTTTTTAAAAAAACAACCATTGCCAGCCTTGCAGAATTGATCGACAAGAAGCAACCCACACTAGAAAGGTCGTTTCATCTGCAAATTGGCAAGTTCCCTAAACCTCCACGTATCCCTCTTTCCGCTGCCCAGGAACAGTTATGGTTCCTGGCACAATTGGAACCGGGCAATCCGAATTATAATTTGGGTGCAGCTTTGCGGTTGGAAGGCGCGCTTGATATCAAAGCTCTCCGGAATAGCCTTCAAGAGATTGTCGAACGCCATGAGATTTTGCGCACGGCGTTTGCCGAAAGCGGTGGAAAACCATTCCAAATTATTAAACCGGCATTCGCAATAGATTTGCCAGTAATAAACCTGGAAACAGTTACGCCGGAAGACGCCAATAACAGCATCGATCGGCATGCCTTGCAGGAGGCTCAACACCATTTTGATTTATCACAAGGCCCGCTTTTCCGTTTTAAATTGCTCAAGGTTGATGAAGAGCATCATGTGCTGTTGATTTCAGCTCACCACATTATTATGGATGGTTGGTCATTCGGAGTATTTTTCAAAGAATTAATGGCATTTTATAATGCCTTTTTACATAAAAGGAACCCTTCTTTACCGCCACTGCTAATTCAATATTCCGATTTTGCCGTATGGCAAGCGCATTTTTTGCAAAGTAAAAATTACCGGAAACAACTTGCTTTTTGGAAAGAATATCTCGGAGTGTCGCCGCCGCAATTCGAGCTTCCCGGCGATACATTGCGCCGGGAGCCTCCTTCCTATTGCGGCAAGCGGAAATCGATCCATTTATCAAAAGTACAAACAGAAAAATTGCGAGCATTAGGCAGGCAAGAAGGCGCAACGCTGCAAATGGTTGTTTTTACGATATTTAACATTTTGTTATTTTGCCGCACTCACCGGGAAGATATTATCATCGGGATGGTCAATGCCAACCGCAAGTATTCCGAATTAGAGCCGCTCCTGGGGTTTTTTGTGAATATGCTGCCGATTAAAACAACACTTTCCAATGAAACCACTTTTTTGAGTTTATTAAAGCAGGTTAAAAAAAACACTTTAGCAGCATTGGCGCATCAAGAGGTGCCATTTGAAACCTTAATTCGTGAACTACAACCCCAAAGGGCGGTCAACCGCAACCCATTATGCCAAATCGCTTTTGCTTTTCAAAATTTTATGATCCCGGAGCTTCGGTTAAAAGCGCTTTCGACTGAGGGTTGGGAAGTATATAACGAAACCTCCAAGTTTGACCTGGTTTTATTCATCAATGAAACTGCGCAGGGATTACACGCAACAATCGAGTACGATACCGGTTTATTTGAAGCTGCCACGGTTGATGCATCGCTAACACATTTCAAGAAGCTGGCGGACAAGGTCGCTGCAAACCCGGATACACCGATTCGCAAATTGAATTCAGCGAAAGCGGCGCAGCGTTATCAACCTCAAGAACCTGGTATTTCGCTTATTTCCCAATTTGAGCCACTTCCCACTGTATTCGAACGAAAAGCCGCTCAAACGCCAGAAGCTATCGCTTTGGAATTTCCCTCACCAACACCGAATTCCGCCTCCGATATAAAAATGACATACTCGGAGTTAAACCGGCGAGCGAATCAATTGGCCCGGTATTTGAAAAAGCTGGGTGTCGATAATGAGACGTTAGTGGGAATTTGCCTGGGGCAATCGCCGGACGCCATCATCAGTATGCTGGCGATTTTAAAAGCAGGCGGCGCTTATGTTCCCTTAGACCCGGCGTATCCGAAAGAGCGCCTGGGATTTATGCTAAAAGATGCCCGAATGCCGGTTTTAATCACCCAAACGGCGTTGCTTTCGAATTTACCGGAATACGAGGGACGCACGATTTTACTCGACTCGCATTGGGAGCAAATTGCCGGTGAAGATACAGAAAATTTGAACGCTTCGATCTCAAACGAGCAATTGGCTTACGTTATGTACACTTCCGGCTCAACCGGTCAGCCGAAGGGGGTTTGTATACCGCACCGGGCGATTCATCGATTGGTTATCAACACCAATTATATTCACCTGATGCCTGCTGATCGGGTCGCCCAAATTTCCAGTTTTTCTTTTGATGCGGTGACATTCGAAATTTGGGGCGTATTATTAAACGGCGCAACCCTGGTGATGATACCCGGAGAGACGGTTTTATCGCCAGTGGATTTTGCGGCGTATATACAACAGCACAATATTACGGTTTTTTTTGTTACCACGGCCCTCTTCAATCAATATGCGCAAGAGATTCCCGGTGCCTTTCGCTCCGTAAAATGCCTGCTGTTTGGCGGTGAGATGGTTGAGCCAAAATGGGTTAAAAAAGTATTAGACGCCGGCGGGCCACAGAACTTATTGCATGTTTACGGCCCCACCGAAAGCACTACTTTTGCTTCCTGGCATCCGGTGAGAACTGTAGCGGAAAAAGCAACGACGATTCCAATCGGTAAAGCAGTATCGCATACCCAATTATATGTTTTGAATGATCAACTTCAACCGGTTCCCCCGGGCATCACCGGTGAAATTTATATCAGCGGGGCGGGGCTGGCGTTGGGATATCTGAATCGTCCCGAATTAACTGCCTCAAAATTTATCACAAATCATTTCACGAAGCAGGCGAATGACTACCTTTATAAAACCGGTGATTTAGCACGCCGTACAGCCGATGGCAATATCGAATTCATTGGGCGAATCGATTCCCAATTGAAGATTCGCGGGTTTCGGGTGGAGCCGGCGGAAATCGAAACAGTGCTGCAAAAACACTCCCTGGTGAATGCGGCTATCGTTCGCGCCGATCAACAATCGAATGGTGAAAAACGGTTGACAGCTTATATCGCAACCGGGGCGGACTCCTCTCTCTCGATTCGCGAATTACGCAGTTTTTTGCAATCCCGGCTGCCGGAGTTTATGATCCCTGCCCATTTCAATTTTACCGATCAGATGCCGCTTACGCCTAATGGTAAAATCGACCGGACAACGCTTTTAAAAACACAGAATAAAGCGTCTGAAGTTACCGGCGATCATTCTGTGCCGCGAAATGAGACGGAAAGAATATTAACGGAAATATGGGCGATTGTATTGGGCGTTGAAAAACCCGGCATTCACGACAATTTCTTCGAATTGGGGGGAGACTCCATTTTAATCATCCAAATTGTGTCAAAAGCGCGCCAGCAAGGATTAAAGATTCGCCCCAAACAGCTTTTTAAATATCAAACCATCGCAGAATTGGCGAACGCCGTTAATTCGGACATTCAAGCAGGAAAAGATGCTATTCCCGAAATCCACCCGGCAACCCGGGACGAGGCGGGGCCGGGGAATGAGATTCCCCTGACTCCCATTCAACACTGGTTCTTTGAACAAAATTTTTCCGAACCGCATCATTGGAACCAGGCAATTATGTTGAAAACCCGGCAAGTTTTAAATCCGGCTTTGTTAGAACAAACCGTTCAGTGCCTCATCGAACATCATGCCGCCTTGCGGTTTCGATTTAAAAAAACATCCGGTGGGTGGCGGCAGCTCAATGAAGTTGTCCAGGCAGCAGTGCCTTTTGAGTGGGTGGATCTATCAGCGTTTCCGGAAGAAGCTCAAATACTGCAAATAAAAACCTGGGCCGCTGAATCTCAAGCCAGTTTGAGCCTGCCGGAAGGGACGCTTTTACGGGTTGTGTATTTTGATTGCGGCGCTGACAAAGATCATTATCTGCTGATTGTCATTCATCACCTCGTAATCGATGGTGTTTCCTGGCGTATTCTGTTAGCGGATTTTCAGACGGTTTACCGGCAGCTTGAAGGCGGAAAAGCGGCCATTCTTCCTGCGAAGACAACCTCCTTTCAACAATGGGCAGAGCGGTTAACCGGCTACGTGCAATCAAAGCATTTCGCTGCGAAATGTGCTTACTGGCTTTCGGATAATTACTTGGAATTGCCCCGCTTACCGGTTGACCTGCCCGGCCAGCGGGACGATAATACAGTCGCCGCTGCCAGCAAAATAACAATATCGCTGGATGCAGAAGATACTGCAATGGTTCTACGCAAAATACCGGAGGTCTATTCAACACAAATAAACGATGTTTTACTAACCGCATTAGCACATACATTTACGGCATGGACTGGCGACGACACCCTGGTTATCGATCTGGAAAGCCATGGGAGAGCCGATATTTTTGCGGATACGGATTTATCCCGCACGGTAGGATGGTTTACTGCGCTGTTCCCGGTAGGGTTAAAAATCGATACGGCATTACCGCCCTGGGAATCGTTAAAAGTGATTAAAGAGCAGCTTCGCAAAATTCCCGACCTGGGTATTGGTTACGGTTTACTTCGTTATTTTGGTAAAGAAGGGGCTGCTGGCAAACCGTTACCAAAGTGGCCGCAACCGGAAGTCAGTTTTAACTATCTCGGGCAATTCGACCGGATGCTGGGAGAATCGCCATTATTCAACTTCGCAGAAGTACCTACCGGGCCGGCGCGCAGTTTAGCCGGGAAACGTGCTTACTTAATTGAAATTGACGGTATTATCATAAATGATTGTTTAAAAATAAGCTGGACATACTGTAAGCGTATTCATCGAGATCGCACGATTAAACATCTGGCAAAACTGTTTTTAGAAACCTTGCAATCGCTCATCAACCATTCCCGTACGCTTAAAGCCACTGTCTTTACCCCCTCAGATTTCCCGGATGTTGATTTGGATCAGGAAGCGCTCGACCGGTTGGTGGCACAGGTTAATCAAAAGGAGTGATTTCCACCATTGAAACAAATTCCAAGGGTTATTAAATGGTGAAAAAAAACATAGAAGCGATTTACCCGCTTTCCCCAATGCAAAACGCCCTGTTACTCCATAATTTTCAACGGGGATGTTCGGAGGCGGGTTTTTTACAAAATTGCTATCTATTGGCCGGAAAGTTGGATATCGCTGTATTTCAGCGCGCCTGGCAGCGAGTGGTGGAACGCCACCCGGTTTTACGCACTTCTTTTTATTGGGAGAATCTCGACCAGCCGCTACAAATCGTTCACCAAAAGGTTGAATTGCCCTGGCAGCAAGAAGATTGGCGTACCATACCCCCGCAAGCGCAGCAAGAAAATTTAGACGATTTTTTGAAAGCCGACCGGGCGCAAGGATTTAATCTTTCGCAGGCGCCTTTAATGCGATTTTCCGCGTTTCAAATTTCGGAAGAGCGGTTTCGTTTTACCTGGAGTTTTCATCATTTACTGTTGGATGGCTGGTCGAGCGCCCTGGTAAATAAGGAAGTGTTCGCATTTTACAACACATTTTGCCGGGGGCAGGATAAAAATATCCCCTCTCCCCCGCCCTACCGGGATTACATTCGCTGGCTGAGACAACAGGATGTATCCGATGCAAAAAAGTTTTGGCGAACGCTTTTAAAGGAGCTACCCGATCCGCTTGTACTCGAGGACAGGAATAAAAACGGTAAAATACCCGATCAATCGCTAAAGTACTACCGGCAGCAGCTTCAACTTACCTCCATTTCTACAAGCAATCTCACATCTTTTCTTCGCCAAAATAGAATCACATTAAACCTACTTTTGAGCGGTATTTGGGCAATTGTTTTAAACCAATTAAGCAGCAAAAAAGATGTCATATTCGGAACCACCGTTTCCGGGCGTTCCGCTGATTTACCAAAAGTAGAAACAATGGTCGGCCTGTTTATCAACATCTTGCCGGTGCGTGCCAAAATATCAACCAATACTACATTTATAGAATTATCGGAAACGCTGCAAGAGCAGCAAGCCGAAGCACATGCATACCAATATTGTTCGCTGCCGGAGATTCATAACTGGAACGAACTGCCCGGAAATCAGCCACTGTTCGAAAGCCTGTTAATCGTGGAAAACTACCCGGTAGATGATATTTTAGCTAATTCGGATTCGCAGTTAAAACTGCTGGAGTTTAAGGGTGATATTACGTCAACCTACCCGCTAACTATCGTGGTTATTCCGGGCCGGGAATTGCAATTGCAACTTTATTATGATGGCAGTTCTTTTGATGAAACGTTCGCCGCCAACATCTTGCGCCATATACAAGACTTGATAAACGCCGTTATAAAAAACCCCGGTTGCCTTATCAGCGAACTGCCATCTTTGAAGCGATCTTTTCCGGGGACGAACGGCCATTTTTCAGAGAATTCTTATCAAAAGACCTGCCATCAAGTGTTCCCGGAAACGATTGAGAAGCCTGGCAGCCCGGAGAGACCACTAACTCCGCAGGAGCAAGCGATGATGGCACAATGGAAAAAGGTCCTGGGAGTTGGCAATATTGGCATCCATGATAATTTTTTCGAATTAGGTGGCAATTCACTCACCACTGCCCGGCTTATTTCCGAAATAAAAGATTCTCTTAATATTTCTATTCCTTTACAAACCCTTTTCAAAGAACCGACGATTTCCGGGTTGGCCAACCATATATCTCATATTCACGAACAAACCGGGAGCGAATCCAATACCTGGCAATCGCTGCTGCCGATCCAGCCACTGGGTTCGCGGCAACCGTTTTTTATCGTAGCCGGGGCACCGGACGAAGCGGTATTTTTACGCTATATATCAAACCTGCTTCCGTTTATCGGTTTCGATCAACCGGTTTACGGGT
The DNA here is from genome assembly GCA_964015645.1 of uncultured bacterium. Lineage (GTDB taxonomy): Bacteria > Calditrichota > Calditrichia > RBG-13-44-9 > J075 > CAXHHS01. The sequence goes on along the minus strand of CAXHHS010000081.1, from coordinate 2,383 downwards.
TTAAGGCCCGGGGGTTAGACGGCCAAAAAGCGCCTCATCAAAATGTGGAAGAAATGGCAGCAGCTTATATTAAAGAGCTGCAAGCGTTTCAACCACAGGGGCCTTATCTCTTGGGAGGCGAGTGCATGGGGGGGATTGTGGCGTATGAAATGGCCCAGCAATTACAGGCAAACGGCCAGCAAGTAGCGCTGCTGGTGTTGATGGATACCATCAGACCCATGGCGTTGTCCGCGTTCCTGGTGCGCACGCTGCCGGCGTTTAATATTCCCCGGCGCTTTGAGCGCTGGCGCAGCCGTATAAAAGCGCATCATGAATTCACCCCGGGAGAAAAGCTGTGCTGGGTTTCACAAGCGGCAAAACGAAAGGTTCGTAAGCGGTTCCCGGTGAGGAATTCCGCTTCTCCGGGAGAAAAGGTCAGCCGGCATTTTGAAAGCCGCTATCCCAAACTGCTATATCAATATCGTCCGAAGAAGTACCCGGGGCAGCTCATTTTAATTGTAAACCAGGCTGACTACCGGCGATTTCCGACCCTGGGATGGAAGAACCTGGCTGAGGAAGGGGTCGTCGTGCATATTGTTCCCGGCAATCATATTACCCGCCTGACGACCCATGCGCAAAAAACCGGCCGGCAATTGCGAGAATGTTTGGATGCTGCTTTATCAGTAGAATCGGAAACTGGAATTAAACAGGGGAATTCGCTGTAGTGGTATCCAGGTTTAAAACCAAATTCCCGGTATGGCAATTCTACGATACCGTGACCATGTCACTGCTGAAGCGCTTTTGGCCCTACATGAAACCCTACCGGCGTACCATTATTTTTGTCGCGCTGTTGATGTGCATCGAGTTACCCCTAAGCGCTGCTCTACCGTTGCTGGTTAAATACCAGCTTGATACCGTCACTGTTAGCGGCGATGTTCGGGAATTGATCGCTATTGGGGCGATCCTCATTTTACTGGTTGTAATTGCCCAATCTGCTAATATTTGCCAAACAATCTTTAACAAACGCTTTCATCTGCAAGTGTTGCATCGGGTACGCCAGCACCTTTTCTCACACCTTCTCAAACTTCCGATTGGATTTTATATCCAACATGACACTGGCTACCTGATGAGCCGCCAACGAGATGATATCAACAACCTGAACAGTGTGATGGCCAATGTCTATTTGGATATATTGTTTAGCTTCCTGCGAATACTGGTGGCAGCCGGCTTCCTGTTTTACCTTGACCCGGTGTTGACAACCGGCAGCCTGGTGGTAATGGGCACTTTCGCCAGTTTTAATTTGGTGATTGCCAGGCCGTTACGTCACCGTTCACAAGCCGTTCAAGAAGCGGACGCGAATACCGCTACCCAGCTTCATGAAGCAATTACCGGCATTCGGTTAATCAAAACCGCCGTGCTAGAGCAATTTGAGCTTCAAAAATATGTGCATTCCTTAAACGATTATCTTAAGAGGGCCTTCAAGCGCGACCGGCTGGAAATTTTATTCAAACAGTCGATGAGTATGGCGGATGCCATCGGGACTTATTTGATAATCACCATTGGAGCTTATCGCATCATTACCGGGGCGACAACATTCGGTAACCTGTTTGCCTATTTTCTCTATTTAGGAGGATTGTTTATGGCAGCCAGTAACCTGCGGCGGATTAATATTGATATGCAGCGAGGGCTGGCTTCCTTGCAGCGTATTTTCGAACTGTTCGACACGCCGGCAGAAAATTATACGACCAACAAATCTACTTTAAATACTGCGAATCACGAAATCACCTTTGACGCGGTTGATTTCGGATATCTTCCCAAAACTCCGGTGCTAAAGGGAATATCAGTGACAATTGCTCCCAATACCCAGGTCGCATTGGTTGGCCCTAGCGGTGCCGGTAAAACAACCTTCGCTCATTTAATTCCGCGATTTTTTGACCCCGACAGCGGGCAAATTTTGTTGAATGGCAAAGATATTCGCGATTGGGAATTGCACGGCCTGCGAAAGCGCATCGGAATAGTGCCCCAGGATGTATTCTTATTCAATCGCACCATTTTGGAAAATATTGCTTACGGCAATACCGCAATTAGCCAGGCAGAAATTGAAACGGCGGCCAGGCACGCCAATGCCCATGAGTTTATTTTGCAACTTCCCAACGGCTACCAGACACGTATTGGAGAACGGGGAATTCGACTATCGGAAGGGCAAAAACAACGGATTGCCATTGCGCGCGAGATTCTGCGTAACCCGCCGATCCTGATCCTGGATGAAGCCACCAGCTCCCTGGATTCGGAATCGGAAGCGCTGATTCAGGAAGCGTTGCAGCGGCTTAAGAAGAATCGCACTTCGATTATCATTGCCCACCGGCTTTCCACGGTGGTGGAAGCGGATTGGATACTGGTATTC
>CAXHHS010000080.1:0-14047 GCA_964015645.1 uncultured bacterium | reverse complement strand
AGGTTTAAGGATTGTTGGCTCCATTGATCTGCTCTCTGTTAAGTTAACAAAACTTATTTCGTTCACATTTAACTTAAGGATTTTTTTAATTTTTAACAACAGACCAATGAACTTTAAATTTTAATCCGGCAAGGTTCCAACTGCTTTGGGGAGTCGCTAATCAATGTTTTTACAAACCTATTGGAATTATGCCACCATCCATACAATACCAGGTTGGCTGCCTGGTAATAAACCAATAGCGGTTTCCAACCCGTAATGTTATTACTATAATGGAAAAAAACCTCGACGCTGCAGGTATCAAGCCGCAAACCTTCTCGTAAGGTTTTCATTGCGCTTTCCTTTGCGCTCCAAATCAAATTGGTTGCCAATATCCGCTCTGTTGGCGGTAAAACAGCAATACTGGCGCGTTCTTCCCCGGTAAAATAGTCAAAAACAAAATTTTTACTGCGCGCCTCAATAAATTCCAGGTCGCATCCAACGGCGGAATCCAGCGTGTTGACAACACACAGGCTAGCGCCATTACTATGGCTAATTGAGATCGTTGTCGCTAACGGTTTTTTATTGATATACGCTTCCGGGGCGCCATCATTGGCTGCAATTATTTCGATCCGGGGAAATTCATCGGCATCGAAAACATTTTCGATAATCGATCCGAGGGCACGTTTCGCTGTCCAGCGTCCCAGCCGCCAATCGGCTAGCCGTTTCGGAAACCGCATTTTTTCTAATACGGATTGTTCCCTTTCCGAAAGCCACCGGTTGTTCTCCGGAACATCCGCAAAAGTTTGCATTAACCAGAATAGTGTTGGCATCGACATATAAACAGCTCCCTTAAGTTTGCAAGCGAACTAAAGTTTGCAAGTTTTTCAATTTTAGCTCACTTTAGATCACTTGAAACTTTAGTCACTTTCAATTTTTCTTCCTCCTTTTGCATACCACGCTCAATGGCTTCAACCAGATAAGGCCGCAGTTGTGAGGGGGGAATGATTCGGTCTACCGACCCTACCTGTTGGGCGCGCTGTATGCTGTGAATGGAATCAAATTCATCGGCAACCTGCCCCAACATTTCGGAATAAACCGCCTGGTATTGTTCGTTCCATTGCGATTGCAATTTCACTTTTTCCGCACCCTGGGCGGCCTCAATTTGCTGTTTTAGTTCGACAATCCGCGAATCCATGTCGGTGCGTTTTTTTACTTGCCGGGCAAAAACAACCGCAGCAGCCGGCGCGCCGCCAATTACCGAGGCGTAAGCGCCTTCCAATGCAACGACCTCCATATTATCATTCAATTTATTGGAGAAAACAACAAATGCCCCGCCGTGATAACGAGATACCACACAGAAAACAACCGGCCCCTTAAAATTAACAACTGCTCGTCCAATTTCCGCGCCGTATTCCAACTGCCATTCGCGCAGCGATTCCGGCGAACCATCAAAACCGGAAAGGTTGGCAATAACCACCAGCGGCCTGCTATTGCTAGCGGCATTAATAGCGCGGGCAATTTTTTTCGAGGAACGTGGAAACAAAGTTCCTGAAGTCCACTGTCGCGGGCCGTCTGCCGGCACAAATCCCAATCGTGCCAGGGGACGCGACTCGAAACCGATAGCGCAAACCGGATAGCCGCCGATATGGGCATCCCAAATAACGCCGACTTCAGCATCCTGCATACCAAGCCAGCGTTCCAACGGCGGATGATCCTGGTCGATGACTGCCATCATCACCTTACGAATGTCAAACGGCTTTTTTCTACCGGGATTTTTTTCCGCAGAAAAAACATCTCCCACCAGCTCAAATTCACTTCCGTGGGGATATTGGCAAATATCTCGTTCACCGGGGTCTTGTGTTTTGGCCTTTCGCGGAAACCGCTCGCCCGGGGCAACATAGGAATGCGCGTAATAGTTGAACAAAATTTGACAGGCTTCACCCAGGTCGTGGGCGAAATATTGCGCCTGACCATTCGGTCCCATAATCCGCTCGTAACCGCCAATTCCCTGGTTATCCTCCGCGGCCACACCGCCGGAATATTCCAGCGCCTGTTTACCGGTAAGTACCATAGCGCTCTCCGGCATCATAACCAGGATGCCGCGAGTATGCATTAACATGGTGGCCTCAGCATTCCAGTAAGGCTGCGCGCCGACGTTTATACCGGTAACGATGACATTGATTTCGCCGCCATTTTGGGTAAACTCTACAATTCGCCGCAGCACCAGGGCAATCCAATCCATATTCTCGGTGCCGCTATCCATTGCGATGCGAGCACCTGCGGAGAGAGCGAACCATTCCACTGGCACGTTCATTTTTTGCGCCAGCTCCAGCCCGGCGTTAATTAGCCTGCATTCCGTTTCCGCCAGGTTCCCCATGCCTTTGATGGGATCGCCTAACAGCGCTACGCGGGCCATGCCTTCCGGATATCGTTCGGTAAAGTTGCGGATGACACCGACGATGATGTTCGCCTGGTTTTCTCCATGTGACCGTTCCACCGGCACTAACTCGTTGTTTTCATTTAGATCGTATTCGATAAATTCCCCGGGTGGAAATTTAGACTGGCTGCTTTGTGGGTCCGGTGTTAACATGCGGATAAGCTGATACGGATACAGCAACCCTCGCCGGCGCAATTTTACGACCTTTTTGGAATATTCATTGATGGAGCGAATGGGTTCATCGCTGGGGCTGCGGAAGCGAGTACTGATTACGCCGCCAGCCATTTGCGACATTTCGATGATGGTTTCTTGCGGATCGCCGGTTTTGGGATTCGGAATCCGGGCGCGCGCCACTACTTTTTCCAATCCCAATCCCCTGGTTGCCGGCTGCAAGCGGTTAACTATCCCCTGGACTTCTTCCGGTTTGAGTTTTAGTTCCGGCCAAACGTAGAGCAACACCCGGTTCCAATAAAGCCGCCGATGAGGCGGCAACTGCGCCTGGTAGCGCCGGATACTCTCCAGCGATTCCATAAACATCAATTCCAGGTTAGGAAGCTGAATGTGATTACTCTTTCCGTTAGTTGCCGGTGTTAAGTCGCGTACTTCTGCAAACACAAACAACCGCTCATCGGTGGAGTTTTCTTTCGAAACGGCTTTAAACATATAGATATCTTCCATCGTAGCCGGCAGCCGTTCGATATCAAAATTTTTCAATCGCCAAATTTCCAACCGTTTGGCCATCATCGTGTGCATTCCGCGATATACTTTATCTTCGGTAAACCCATCTTCATGATGGCGGAAGGTATAAATGGTTACGCCGCTGGTACGCCATTCGCTTTGCGGCCCGGAGATTGCCACCACAACCCTGCGAATCCAACGCGGAAAATTCGTTTCATTCAATACCCGGCAGATTTCCGCAACAGTTTCTTTCTGATTTTTTGTTGTATCGCGCTGCCAGACATAAAAATCGATCAAAACGTGGTGTTCCACGGGAATTTCTTTAATAAGCGGGCAGAGTGTTTCCGCGGTTTTGGAGAGATTTTCGTAATCGCTATGGGAGGTTAGCAAATGAATTCGTTTTTCCTGGTAATCGTATTCTGCCGAAAGAACGATGTTCGGATCGGTTTTCAGTTGCCGGATATCTTCCAGTTCACGGATGCGATAGAAGCGCCGGGTCATAATTTCCAGGATGTTATAGCGCATTTCAGCACCAGCATTTTCGAAGCGGTTCGAGAGCAGCGGTTGCAGGGGTTGGGGGCATTGCACCAGCTTGTTAACCCGATTTTCGCGGCTTGCTGGCCGGGGATTTGTTTCCAGGTTGTCAAGAATAGTATTTACTTCCTGATAAATTTGTTTCCGCACGCTTTCCAGCAATGGCTGATCGTAGTAGCAATAATGCACATCGCGAGCCAGATCATGAACCGATTGATAGCGTCCTTCGGTTTGGATAATCAAGCGGTTCAGCAAGTTGCGAAATTCACTGCCGGCATAAGGCGCAAGCGTATTGGCAAAATCTAACCGCCGTTCCAAAATACTTAAGATCGGGCCAATTTGTTTATCCATCCGCTGGTGTGATTTACAGATGCGAAAGAGGCTTAATTCCAGTGAAGGATGATCCGCGATGTCATCCACATCATAATGTGCCAGTACACGTTTTAGCTTGTCAACGAACGCCGGCGGCAGGGCCTCATCGCCTGCCGAGGGGTTGCGTAAATAAGCAAAAAGGTATTCCTCGGAACTCAGCCGGCCGCTGGCGTCTAGCCCTTCATCATCCGCTGGTTCCCGCCGAAAGAGGGAAATAATATCGACGAATATGTTGAGAATTTCTCCTTCGCGATCCCAAAGCGGGCGGTCTTTGGGCGGCATTTCTATGCACAATATGCCGCGGTTTTCGATTATACGTTTCATCTCGACAGCGTCGGCATCAAATCCCAATAGTAATTCCTTTAACACTTCCATCTTTTGCACGCAGCGCTGGCGAGCATCACCGGATACACTCGCCTCAGCAGCCAGGTATTGAAAGCCGATCCGTTCCCTTACGGCAACTTCTTTCTCCTCTGCATCCGCTTCGATAACGAGCAATGGCTCACCGGTATCCACTTGCATGTTGTTCCGAACCAGCACTTGTTTTACGGTACCGGGAAAATCCGCTAAAACCGCCATTTCCATTTTCATAGCTTCCAATACCGCCAGCCGGTCCCCGGTTTTTACGGTATCATTTTCTTTTACCACGGTCGAAATGACCACTGCCGGGGCCGGCGCGCGAACCACGCCGTCCTGGTCCGGCATTACCCGGTGGGGAACGCCATTTACCTCCACCAAATGCGGATGGCTTTTTACCATCGAAAACACCCGGTAGTTTTTGCCATCGATATTTAATCGCCATTCGGAGCGGCCTAATGGTTCAGCGATGGCAGTTATTTGACAGCCTTCTATTGCTATTCGGAATTTTTGAGCGGCAGTACGAAACACTTTGAATTTATAACTTTCCCCTTCGTATCCCAACTCAACAGTTAAACCCGTTTCTGCCTTTACTCCCGGGCGGCCACGATGGGCGGCGGAAAAGAAACGGGCTTTTTCCACCTCAATTTCGCCCAGGTAGGTTTCAATCGCCGCTTGAATGAGGGCAATTTCGGCAAATTGGCGAGATGTATGCTCGCCTTTTTTTACCAGGCGGTCTAACCAGCCGATGTCGATATTAGAGGCAATAAAATCTTCATGTTTGAGTAATTTCAGCAAAAACCCTTTGTTACTCATTCCACCTTTGATGACCACAGACGTTTGCGAAAGTGCCCGTCTCAGGCGAGAAAGCGCCTCTTCTCGATTTCGTCCAAACGCGATAATTTTAGCGATCATCGAATCGAATTCCGGGGCGATGGTGTCGCCTTCCGACACCCCGGTATCAACCCGAATGCCGGGGCCGACGGGCGGGCGAAATAGTTCCACCCTTCCGGGAGCCGGGGCAAAATTATTGGCCGGGTCTTCGGCATTAAAACGCACTTCAATAGCAAACCCTTTGGTGGGCGGCGGCGTACCCTCTAATTTGCCGCCGCGTGCTACATGAATCTGCAATTTGACCATATCCAGCCCGGTAGTTAATTCTGTTACCGGGTGCTCCACTTGCAGCCGGGCGTTTACTTCCATAAAACTGATGTTGCCGCTTTGGGTATCGAACAAGAATTCCACTGTTCCGGCATTTTGATAACCGAGCGTTTCTCCCATACGCACCGCGGCTTCCCGCAGGGCTTCATGCTGTTCTTCGCTCAAGGCCGGGGAAGGCGCTTCTTCGATTACTTTTTGATTTCGCCGCTGCGCCGAGCAATCGCGCACCCCGGCTGCCCAGACGGTTCCGTAGTGATCGCCAATAATCTGCACTTCTACGTGGCGGGCATTTTGCATCATTTTTTCCAAAAATACCCGGTCGTCGCCAAATCCCTTTAGCGCCTCGGAGCGAGCGCTGAGAAATGCGCCTTCCAACTGGGCGTCGTTTTCCACCTTTCGAATGCCGCGCCCGCCGCCGCCAGCCGTGGCTTTGATCATCAATGGATAACCGATTTTTTGAGCGTGATGTCTGGCATCTTCCAAAGTTTCAACCGCGTCGCCGCTCCAGGGTGTTACCGGGACATTTGCTTTTTCTGCGATCTGTTTGGAGGTGATTTTGTCGCCGAGGTTGCGCATCACTTCTGCGCTGGGCCCGATAAAGGCGATTCCCAGACGGTCGCAAAGATCGACAAATTCCGCATGTTCGGCAACAAATCCCCAGCCAACCCAAACCGCTTCCGCGCCGGTTGTTTTCAGGGCTGTTTCCAGGCATTCGTAGTCTAAATAGCGGATTTTGCGTTCTCCATCACGCTTATCCACAAAGGTCGCGGTTCCCAGGTTGTAGGCTTCATCCGCCTCCCGCACAAACATGGCATTTTGATCCGGCTCCGTATAAAAAGCAATGGTACGCAGTTTCAAATCCGTTTCCTGGTTATATTCGCGAACAGCGTTAATAAATCGCATGGCTGGCTCGCCGCGGTTAACGATGGCGATTTTGGTAAAATCGGTATTCATGGTTCTCCTCAACGTATTTATCATTCCCCTTCAGGGAATGGGGGGTGATAATGTCCTACCCAGGGTGCGTCGTTCCAACGCACCCTGGGCTTTGGCCTAAAACCGCTTCGCGGTAGGATAAATTCAAAGACATAAAGGATGAAAAACATTACTAAGGCTGAGAAATAACTTTTCCTTCTCCTCAGCCTTGGCCTTAATTACATGATTGCCTGCAACGGTTTCAGCTTTTCTTCTTCGATTTGTTCCGGCAATTCTGCGGTGCGGTAGCCTTTCAGGGCGAGGTAGACATTGCCTTTGGCGTCCACGACTTTGGCGTCGAAAGTGCCGTCTTTGCCAGGCGTCACGATTGCATGAAACTGCTCGCTGACTTTGGCTGGCCGTCCGTAGAGTGTTACCTGTTTGATGGCGTTGGGCAATCCCATGCGGGAATTGCTGCCCATTTCCCAGATACCGGCGGTTTGAAAACATAGCTCGATCAAACGCGGATCGGCAACGATGGGAAGCGCTGCCGGATCGTGATTGGCTGGTAATTCTTTCGGAAATAAGCCAACGACGGTCTTTCCATCGCGCCAGGCAGTTTCCATTACCTGGTACGCCGGGCCGTGGAAGTAGAGGTTGTAAATATCCGGCGCATTTACCGTTTTGATACCGGCTTTCTCAACGGCTTTCGTTTTGGATTTTTTCGGCGGCTCTGCGGTTAAGCGCACGGTTGCGGTAAAGTGAGTGGTAATTTGCGATTCCGGCTGCCCGTGCAATTGCCGGGTTCCGTTCAAGCGGCAGAAGGCGAGAATGTCGCTTCCTTTCGTTGTGAACTGAACATTGACAGTTACAGTGCGTGGTTCGTTGCGGTAGAATTTAAAGGGCGACATAAAGTTAACATCCTCTACCGCTGCCAGGTGATGATCGGGGAAGAGTAATTTAGCAGCTTCGCTCATCGCTTCGATGCCCATCACGCCCGGCAGCACCGGTATTTCACCAATTTGATGATCGTAGAGGAAGGGCTGTTTCTTTGGATCGAGCGTTTTTTCGACGGTTAATCCACTGTAAAGTCCCATTCCGGTGACTTTCTCAATCATAGCGCCTTTGTTTTCCAGCAATTTTCGAATCATCCCGTTTTCGCCAACTTCCAGCCCGCCGGTTTCATCGTATTCGCTCATTATCATACCCAGCTTTCCGGCGGCGACGATTTCCTGCCGCGTTCCGCCAGCGGTAAGTTCGCGGCGAATAATGGAGATACCGGCTTCCGGCGGCAGCATTTCGATCCCGGCAGCTTCCATGATTTTGGGAATCGACCCGCGCGACGCCATGCCGATGCCGCCCCAGGCTGTCCAATCAATGGCGATGCCGCGGGTTTCCGGGCGGGAGGTACGGAAATTTGAGACGCTTTTACAGAGCAAGTCATTAGCAGCACTATAGTCGGTTTGCCCGTTGTTACCAAAGCGCCCTGCAATGGAGCTGAAAACCACCGCGGCGCCTAATGGCATATCGCCGAGGTTGGACATTATGTTAAACCAGCCTTCGCTTTTCACATCGAAGACCAGGTCGAATTCTTTCGGATCTTTGTCGCTCAGCAAATGACTGATTTCCAGGCCACCGGCGTGCAACAATACATCGATGCGACCGCTGTGTTTTTGCACATCTCTAATTACGTTTACCATTGCTTTTTCATCCAGTAAATTGACGCTGTAGTAATGGGCGGTACCGCCAGCGTTTTCGACTGCTTGTATTGCGGAAAGCGCAGCGTGCTGGCGTTCCAGCGCGGCTAATTCTTTTTCCACCAGGGCTGGTGTGGCACGCTGGCCGCTATCTTTTAAGCGTTGAAAGATGTCACGTTTCAGCCCCTCCTTATCGTTCGAGAAACGGGTGATGTCGCTATTTTCCGGATCGGGTTGGGGCGCCAAATCCAGTAGGTAAAAAGTGCCGCCGGATGCCGCTGCAAGATCCGTCGTAATAGCGGAAACGATACTGCCGGCTGCCCCGGTAATCAGGAAAACGGAATCTTTGTTCAATTCCATTCCGGGATTTCCATCAGCAGCGGATTTTTCTGCTACACCGATAGTCCAGCGCTGGCTGTTTTTGTAACCAACTTCTACAATGCCGGGATCGCTCAACGTTTCGGCGATCAACATGCCAGCGAAAGCGGCGGTTTTGCGGCTGTCTTCAAAATCAACTACTTTTACCAGGGCTTCCGGGCGTTCACGTTTGTAGGCTTTGCAGAAACCGCTTACTGCGCCGCCAAGCGGATTTAACGCCCCGGCCTCATCGTAACCATGCTGGCCGCCCAGACGAGTGGCAGCAACCAGAAAAGTACCGGCGGCATTAATTTGCTCGTAGAGTGCGCGCATACCGGTGTAGAGCAATTTTACCCGCGTATGAGTGGCGGTTTTCCAATCTTCCAATTTCATGGCGTTTATATCGCCTTCGCTATCCAATGCCGGGAGCCAGTAGATACCCTGGATGGGAGTTTTTGTCCACTCTTTTAGACGTTTTTGCATTTCCTCCGTAGAGGGCGCATCATCCACTACCAGGGTTTCCACACCCAGTTTTCCCAGACGGGTTACCAGCGCTTTGCCCACGCCGCCCTGATCCATCATTACGATGACGCGACTGTTGGCGTCGAGCGTAACACCGGTAGCTTTACAAAGCTCCAGGTCCGGGCGGAGATGCGGCACTGGTACGCGGCGGGGAAATTGGTTGGCGGCTTCCATACTGCCGGTTATTTCAGTAGCAGAAGCGGTGGCAGCGGCAGTTGGTTTCGGAGTTTTAATATCTGTATCAGCCGCTGTAGCCGGGGCGAGAGCGCCTGGTTTTAGATCCGGGCGCTTGTCGTAAACGAACTGGATAACATGCGCCAGGGTCGGAAAGTCGCGCAGTTGGAGATTTTCATCGCGGGGAATATCATATGCGCCGCGCACGCTGGCAAACATTTCCGCTTGTTTTACGGTATCGATGCCTAAATCCGCTTCCAAATCCAGGTCTGGCTCTAGCATCTCCACCGGATAACCGGTTTTTTCGGCGATGATTTCCAACACTTTTAGTTTTATCGGATCATCATCCGCAGCAGGTAAAACCTCAAAGGTTTCCGAAATCGTTGAGGTTTCGAGGAGAGATTCAACCACAGGAGCAGCAGTAACCGGTGCCGCTTGTTTAAGATCAGGACGGCGATCGTAAACGAATTGGATGGTATGTGCCAGGGTCGGAAAATCACGAAGTTGAAGATTTTCATCGCGGGGAATATCGTATTCTGCCCGGATGGCGGCGAACATTTCTGCCTGTTTTACGGTGTCGATGCCGAGGTCGGCTTCCAAATCCAGTTCCAAGTCGAGCATATCAACCGGGTAGCCGGTTTTTTCCGCTATCAAATTCAGTACGATTGTTTTAACCGGATCATCCATTGTTGGCATAACAGCAGCAGAGGCGGGTGCTACAGTGGCAGCGGCAGCAGCAGTAGCAGCCGGTTCAGGAGAAACGGGCGAAGCTAATTTTAGATCGGGACGGCGGTCGTACACGAATTGAATAGTGTGTGCAAGGGTCGGAAAGTCGCGCAGTTTGAGATTCTCGTCGCGGGGAATGTCGTATTCTGCCCGGATAGCGGCGAACATCTCCGCCTGTTTTACGGTGTCGATGCCGAGGTCGGCTTCCAAATCCAATTCCAGATCGAGCATATCGACCGGGTAGCCGGTTTTTTCGGCAATCAAGTTCAGAACCGTGGTTTTTACTGCATCATCGGAAGTCGTTGCAGCAGCCGGAGCAGGAGATTCCGCAACAGGAGCGGGCGCCGGGGCAGGTGGTGCGCTTTGTTTCAGATCGGGACGGCGGTCGTAAACAAATTGGAAGGCGTGTTTCAGCGTCGGGAAATCGCGCAGTTTGAGATTCTCGTCGCGGGGAATATCATACGCCTCGCGAATAGCGGCAAACATTTCCGCTTGTTTTACGGTATCGATGCCGAGATCCGCCTCCAAATCCAATTCCGGATCGAGCATATCAACGGGATAACCGGTTTTTTCGGCGATAATTTGCATTACTTTTTCCTGAACCGGGTCTGCAACCGGCACGTCAGCAATTGTAACGGCAACCGTTGTTGCAGGCGTTGGTTTCGGCGCAGTTGGAGCGACGACGGGCTGCGGAGTTGCCTTCGGAGTTTCCGCGGGCTGCGAGGCTCTTTTTTCCGGGCCTTGATCTTTGATTTTCAAATTCCGCTTCACTACTTCCAATTGCGGTGTATCGTAGCCGCTGATACGCTTTAACCAGCCTTCCCAGGCGGTTTGATCGACAATGCGATACTCGTATCCCAACTCAGAGGGCGCGTGATGGCGGCCATCGGACGTGGGAGTCCAGCGCAACAAGCTCATGCTGATTTGGGAGCCGAATCCGGCCCCGAGACGCAAGGCATATTGCACCGGGTAGATGCCGCCTTTGGAAAGGTTTAACGGCCCCAAATCGGGATCAACCTCTTTAAAATTGGGAATCGGCGGCACAATACCGGTTTCCAGGGCTTTTACTGCCAGCACGTCTTCGATGCCGGTAGCCATGGCGTGGCCGGTAAAACCTTTGGTATTGGAAATCACAACCTGATCTGCCTTTTCCCCGAACACGTGGCGCAGGGCATTTACTTCTGCCGAAGCGCTGCCACCGCGAGCCGGTGTATAGGTTTCGTGAGAGATAAATACCGTATGCGGGGCAATTTCGTAGCGATTGATGCCCCAATTTTTCTCAGCCTCGGAAACCAATTTTTCCATTACCTGGCAAATGTGGCTAACATCCAGCCGGGTAGCGTGGAAAGCACTGTTGGCGGTAACGGTGCTTAAGACATCGCAAATTGGCTGCACGCCGCGTTCTTTAGCAGCATCCTGGCTCTCTACCACCAGGGAGGCGCCACCCATACCGACAATCATGCCATGACGGCGACGGTCGAAGGGAATGGCGGCGTCTTCTACCGCTTCATCGGTTGCAGCGGCGCCAGTGGCTAAGAATCCCGCGCCAAACCATTCCAGGGTACTATCGGAGGTGATGTCGTCAGAAGAAACAATGATCACCCGGCGGCAGCGCCCGGCCTGAATCCAATCATTGGCGATAGAAACCGCCTGGGTAGTGCTGGCGCAGGCAGCGTTGATTTGGGTATTCGGCCCCCGAGCGCCGATATAATCGGCAAATTGCGAATGTCCCATGGAAAGAACGCGCAGCAGGAAACGGCGGTCGAATTGGTAAGGATCGCGCTCAATTTCCGCTTTCAGGGATTGAATTCGGCGGTCGAGATCGGCGATCACAGTAGTATTAGCACCGTTGGTTTGCGCCATCCGTGCATGGATATCTTGCAGCTCCGACAATCGTTCGCGGCGAGCGTGGTCGATATAGTAGCGTTTCATTTCATCGGCATAGGAATCGTATCCGGGAAAAGCGGAAGCGAAAATGACGCCGGTATCGTCGCGCAACTCATCCGGCAGCATCCAGCGATCGGGTAGTTTGGTATTCATGGTCGTGGTTTTGTAGCGTAATACCAGGGGAATACCGGCATCGCGAAGGGCGTCGATGCCAGCTGCAATCGCCAGCGCGGTTACAATATCCAGCGCGGCGATACGGTCTTTGGAATAACCGAATTCTTGCACCATGTCAAAATGATTACCGCGAGCGGCCAGTTTAATCACATCCGCGGTGCTTTCGATGGTTTCGAAGCTGCCGTTGCCATCCTTATCTTTTACAACGCGGGTAATATGTTTATCAACCATTGCCTGGCGCAGTTTTTGGGGAATTACGTCGATAAAAACTTCGCCATTGAGAATGCGCTCTAAATTGGTATCGTCGAAAATCTTTTCCGTTCCCGGCAGCCCGATGGAAGCGCCGGAAATACAGACGCCGCCGGAAGTGCGAACCGGCTGGCCATCGATAGATTGCGGCTTGCGGGCGGGTTGCGCCGGGGCTGCGCCGGATCCGGAATAGATTTGATAACCGCGTTCCAGAAAGTCCGCAAACAGGCGACCAAGTTCGAGATAACGATCATTTGCCGGTTGCGGCGGGCTGTAAGTGGCTTGAGGAGCGGCAGACTGTGGCTGCGGTGTTGAAGCAGGCGCGCTAATCATCGTTTCCGCTGCCGGTTTTGCTTCTTCCGCAGCGGCGATTCCCTCTCCTAACCCGGATGCATAAAGGCCGCACAGCGCCTGGTTGAAGGAAACGACATCGCCGGCTTTGGGATGGTTGGCGAAAAGCGCCAAAACATCATCGTGTTTGCCTAAAACATCTTCTACAAACCCGTGTAAAGCTCTTTTCGGGCCGACTTCCACAAATACCCGCGCGCCGGCCTCGTAGAGAGTGTTCAAGCCTTTCACGAACTGCACCGGAGAGGCAACTTGTTTGGAAAGGAGGTTGAGCATTTTTGGTTTTACATCCGCTCCCGCCCCTGCGGGATAAAATTCACCGGTGACATTAGCAACCAGGGGAATTTGAGGCGATTGGAGATTCATCTCTGCCAGCACCCTGCCTAACGGTTCGCTGGCCGGGGCCACAATACTTGTATGAAAGGCGTGGCTGACCGGCAGAAGGCGAGCGGTATAACCGGCTTTTTCCACGGCTTCTACCGCTTTTTTTACACCGGGAGTCGCGCCGCCGATCACCGCCTGGCTATAGCTGTTGATGTTGGCGATGACGACATAACCGTCAATGCTTTCGATAATCTTTTTGATTTCATCCAGCGGGCCAAAGCAGGCGGCCATTAGGCCGTTGTCTTCTACGGAAACTTTTGTCATCTCGGTACCGCGGGCAGATACTGCTTTCAGGGCTTCTTTGAACGGTAAAGCGCCGGCGGCCACCAGTGCACCATATTCGCCCAGGCTGTGGCCCATCACCATATCCGGTTTTACACCGAAGGCTGCCATCATACGGGTGAGGGATTCATCCACAGAGAGTACCGCCGGTTGGGTGATGTGGGTTTGGCGGAGATCGTGGTCAGCCTGTTTCATCTTTGCTTTATCGGCGGCATCGACAAAGATGTATTCGGTTAACGGTTTACCACCCAGCAGCGGAGTCATTACCTCATCGGCCTCTTTGAAGGTGGCAGAGACAATCGTTTGACTATCGTTTAATTTTTTAACCATGTTGACATACTGCGATCCCTGCCCGGTATAGAGAAAAACGACTTTGGGCGCGGGGCCGCGACCGAGGAAAATTCCTTGCGAACGCAGTGCTTTCCACATGCCGGCATGGTTCATTTGTAGCGCCTTCAACGCTTTTTGGCATTTTTCGGCCAGTTCTTTGGCATCGCCATAATCGATAGCCAAACGCACCGGCGCACGGAGTTCACTTTCGGCAGGCGGGGCAGGTTGGGGAGCATTGCCGTTTTCCGCCGCTTTCAATACTTCATTTAAACGATTCAAAATTGCCGGTTCCGATTCCGCGCCAATTACCAGGGCGCCACGCAAGGGAGTTTTTAGAGTACCCCTCTCGCCGGAGGGAGGCGTTTCGCTCATATAAAATGATTTTTTAGTGTCGTGTTGGATGCGCCCGGGGATGAATTCTTCCAATACGGCATGGAAATTTGTGCCGCCAAATCCGAATGCAGAAATTCCTGCACGGCGAGGATTT
>CAXHHS010000079.1:0-14113 GCA_964015645.1 uncultured bacterium | reverse complement strand
GCCAGCCTTCTTGCGCAGCTTGCCTCGGCGGTCCGTCGGATACGTTTGGGCGGTTAAATGGCCAGGAAATTTGCATTTCAACAACCAATCGTAATTTCCCGGGGCGAATGGGATCGAAAGCCTCGCAGGTGTACCTGGCGTCGCCATACACCGTCGCCGCCTCCGCCATTACCGGAAAAATTACCGATCCGCGGGAGTATATGGTGTAGCTGAAAAACAGTTGTATATAATTTATATGAGCAAATAACTGTGAGATAATGAAGGATTGGAAAAATAAAAGATGAGAGTATTCGATAATTCTTCGCCAGTAGTAAAACCCTTTCAGGGTTTGGTTTTTTTAGATATTCAGCCCCAGGGTTTCTTCGAAATTCCAAAATTTCGAAGAAACCCTGGGCTATGGTCTGTAACGCCGTTGGCGTTATTGTTTACTGCGAAGCAGTTTCAGGCCAAAGCCCAAGGTATCACCCTGGGTAGAAATTTCAATAAACAATTTTACCCTGAAAGGGGAACACAAAATAGGATATTAGAAATAATTAAATACTCTCAGATCGTATTTTCTACCATCCCATCTTACAAAAATCAATACTATAGCCCGCTGAACGGAACCACAAAATCAGTGATAATCAGCGTAATCAGTGGTTAAAAAAAGGAAACCCAAAATGGAAAAAATAATCAACGGAAACGTCTTTGTGCTGGGAGAAGACATCGATACCGATCAAATTATCCCGGCAAAATACCTGGTATACAGCCTGGAAAAACCGGGGGAGCGAGAAAAATATGGCGAGTACGCACTCTCCGGGGTGCCGCTGGAAGCCGCCGGCCTGCCGCAAGGAAATATTCCCTTTGTTGCGGAAGGCAAAAATATTAGCGAATTTAGCATTGTGGTTGCGGCAAAAAATTTCGGCTGCGGCTCCTCCCGCGAGCACGCCCCGGCAGCGATGCAAATTGCCGGCGCCAAAGCGGTTGTTGCGCCAAGTTACGCTCGTATCTTTTACCGTAACGCGGTGGATGGCGGTTTTCTTATCCCGGCTGAATCGTTCGAATCTTTGGTCGATCAGTTTCAAACCGGGGATGCAGCGGAATTAAACTTAGAGGAAGGCTACATTCGCAATTTGCGAACCCAACAATCCTTCCCGATTCGGGATATGGGTGATGTAAAAGAAATTGTCGAAGCTGGCGGTATATTCAAATACGCCCGAAAAACGGGTAAAATCAAGGAGGCGGTGAATGTCTAACACAATTCGCGTAGCGATTTTGCCGGGCGATGGTATTGGCCCGGAAGTGATGGAACAAAGCGTTCAATTATTACAAGTTTTGCAAGAATACTTTGATCTGAAATTTGAATTCATCGAATGCCCGGTAGGCGGCAAGGCGTTGCGTGAATTTGGCACTCCGCTCCCGGATGAAACATTAGAGAAATGTAAATCGGCTGCGGCTGTTTTGTTAGGTACAGTTGGCGACCCGGAATTTAACAATAATCCAATCGAATTACAGCCGGACCATGCCCTGGTAGCATTACGCACCGGTTTGGATACCTATTGCGGGTTTCGCTCGGTGAGATTAAACAATGTGACACCGGTACAATCTTCTCAAAGATCGACAGCGGTTAAAAATATCGATTTTGTGGTTGTTCGCGATTTGCAAAACGGCCTCTACTATAAAGAATATATCGATAGCGAAAATGAAGATCGCATGATGCAAGCGGCGTACGACGAGAAAAACATCAAACGCGTTGCCCGCAGAACCTTTGAATTAGCTCGTATTCGCCGGCGAAGCGTTACCATCGTCGATAAAGCCCACCAAAACTCCAACTCGCGATGGTGGCGCGCTATTGTTCGCGAAACCACGGGCGAGTTTCCGCTCGTCCGTCTCAAGCATATATCGTTAAAAGATTGCCTGGAGAATTTGAAGCACAATCCTTTTCAGTTTGATGTAATCCTGACAGAACCGGCCTGTGGAAAGGCTGTTAATGAAAGTGCCGAAGCGTTGATTAGCAGCAGCGGCAGGTTAGCCTCTGCCTGTCTTGGCGATGGCGCCTCTATTTACCAGCCGGTTCACCGGGCACATCCGGAGATGGCCGGTAAAAATATCGCCAGCCCCATTGCAATGATGCATTCGGTGGCGATGATGCTGCACTATTCTTTTGATTTGCCATTGGCAGCAAAAAATATTGAAGACGCGATTTCTGCGGTGGAAATACGCGGTGACGCCAGCAAAAAAAACGGAACGCGGGAAATCGGTCGCAATATCCTGGAAGAAATGTTAAACCACCTTTCCGCACAACCAATTATGACAGTATAATACAAGTAGGCAGTAGGCAAATTTACAAGTTGCCTACTGCCTACTTTGCCTATTGCCTACTTTTCTCTGCTTAAAATTAAGGAAATTTCAGAATGGATAAAAAGAATATAGTAGTGCTTCCCGGAGACGGCATTGGGCCGGAAGTAACCGGGCAGGCAATTCGATTATTAAAGTCGTTGCAGGAGCCGCTAAAAATGCAATTCGAATTTGAAGAACATCCCGCCGGTGGAAGTTGTTTGAAGGCCCACGGCGTACCGCTGCTTCCGGAAACAATCGAAAAATGCCAGGCTGCTGACGCAGTTTTATTAGGCGCTGTCGGCTCGCCGGAATTTGACAACAATCCGTCCCATCTTCGCCCGGAGCGCGCATTGCTGGACCTTCGCGCTGCACTGGGGGTTTATTGCAACCTGCGCCCGGCAACGCTTTACCATACGCTTCTCGACGCCTCTCCGTTGAAACACGAAACGATTCGCGGCATCGATTTGATGGTGGTGCGCGAGTTAACCGGCGGCATTTATTTTGGGAAGCCGGCGGGCATAGAGGAAGACAACGGAGAACAAACCGCAATAAATACAATGGTTTATACAGAAACGGAAATTCGCCGCATTGCCCGCAAAGGCTTTGATTTAGCCCGCAAACGCCGGGGGAAATTAACCTCGGTGGATAAAGCCAATGTGCTCCAGGTTTCCCAACTGTGGCGTGCGGTGGTGGGGGAAGTTGCCCCGGAATACCCGGGTGTAACGCTGGAGCACATGTTGGTAGACAATTGCGCGATGCAACTTGTGCGCAATCCCCGCCAGTTCGATGTCATTTTAACCGGCAACCTCTTCGGCGATATTCTTAGCGACGAAGCCAGTATGCTCACCGGTTCCATCGGGATGCTGCCCTCCGCCAGCCTCGGCGACGGTACGCCGCTTTATGAACCGGTTCACGGTTCCGCCCCGGACATTGCCGGGCAAAACAAGGCCAACCCCATTGCCATGCTGGCGTCCCTGGCAATGATGTTCCAATATTCTTTCAATCGCCCGGAGGTAGCAAACGTTATCGAATCATCCATTTCGACAGTTTTGGAAAAAGGGTATCACACAGCGGATTTAAATCTTGCTGATGGTAACCTTGTGGGAACGGAGGAGATGGGGACGTTGATAATTGAAGAAACACTAATGCGCATCAGAATACAAAGTGAAAGCAATTCTCACCCTGCCAAGGAAAGAGTGACATCATAAATCCAGGAACTTCACATCACTGCATCCTCAAGATTAGCATCCTGAGTAGCCGAAAGTCGTTTTTTCGGTGTATCGAAGGGGCGGGAAGGGTTTGTTAAAGTAAACGCTTCTAAAAAATTCAACTTTTACGAGAACATTGAAATGCCGAAAGCATGGGTTTACATCCTGAAATGCTCCGATGATTCCTATTATACCGGAAGTACTACCCAATTGCAAAAAAGATTGGGAGAGCATAAAAATGGAGAGGGAGGTGAATGGACAAAGAAGCGTTTACCAATTGAACTGGTTTTCTATCAAGAAGTGTCCGGCCAAAATCAAGCCTACCTGCTTGAGCAACAGATTAAAAAATGGTCCCGTGCGAAGAAGGAAGCATTGATTGAAGGGGAATGGGATTTGTTGAAATATTTGGCAAGAAAACCCAAGTTTAGGAAATAATTTTTGAGCGCCTTTAACCGCCCCTTCGATACGCGATTAAAAGACAAATCGCTACCTTTCGACAGGCTCAAGACACCGCTCAGGATGCTGATCTTGAGTAGATCGAAAGGTCCTCCAGAGAAATTTTCCAAATCCAATTCTATTTATCCTTCCTCCTTTAAAACCCGCCCATCAAGGAGATGAATCGTGCGATTTCCATAGGCAGCATTTTTTTCGGAGTGGGTTACTTGAATGATGGTGGTGCCGTCATCATTTAACTTCTTAAAAAGCGCCATTATTTCCTCTCCCTGGGCTGAATTTAAATTTCCCGTTGGTTCATCTGCCAATATTAATTTAGGATTGATAATAATGGCGCGTGCAACACCGACAAGCTGCTGCTGCCCACCGGAAAGCTGGCTGGGAAAGAGGTCTTTTTTTCCAACGATTTGAAAATGGTCGAGAATATTTGCGACCAATCCTTTTCGCTCATTTTTTTTGGTTTTTTTATACAGCAACGGTGTTTCCAGGTTTTCATACACAGTAAGTTCATCAATTAGATGGTAACTTTGGAAAACAAATCCAACGTGTTCCCGGTGTATTTCCGTTCGCTGGTTTTCGCTCATCTTATGCACCGGTGTATCGTAAAAAAAATACTTGCCGTCAGAAAGCTCATCAAGCATCCCTAAAATATAGAGCAATGTTGATTTTCCGGCGCCGGAAGGCCCCATAATCGTTACGAATTCGCCTTCTTCAATATCCAGGTTTATATCTTGCAACACATACGTTTTAAGCAGCCCGGATTGATAGTACTTAAAAATATTGCGTAGTTTAATCAATTATCATCTCCACGATGCTAGATAAGGAAAATAACAGGAAAAGACAAAAAAGAAAGGTAGGCTATTTTGAAGATACTTACCCAATAAAACCTTTATAATGTCATTTCAAAATTTAAAATAATAACAGATAGCCTGTAGCCTAGGCCATCTGTTATTATTTCATCAGCACCATTTTCTTCACCTCTACCTGGCTGCCCATCTGCAATTTGTAGAGGTAAATTCCGCTAACCACTTTTTGCCCCAAATCATTCGTAGCATCCCATTGCACGGAATGCAGGCCTGCTCCGCGATTCTCATTCACAAGCGTCTTCACCAGCCGCCCGGCAGCATCGTAAATCTTCAGCTCCACAAATCCGAAATCCGAAATCGAAAACCCGATATTAGTAGTGGGATTAAATGGGTTGGGGTAATTTCCGAATAAGGCAAATTTGCCAGGAATGTTTGCATTGGGCGAATCGTCTGCGATCCCGGTAATAACGCCCTGGCCTTCGCGAACTTTGAGCGTTTGGTTTACAGTGATATTATACACCGACTCCTCCAGGCCGTTTGGCCAGCGAATATAAACTTCTTCAGCCATTTCCGCTGCTCCCAGGCCAAAATGAATCGCCTGGATACTTTGGCCTAAAAAATCGACGCCATCATTTAAGCGATGATAAACATTCCCATTCGCCGTTACCCGTACAACTGCACCAAAGGCATTACGATTCGATATGGTTCCTTCCAGGTCTACTTTTAAATAGTTTTGAGTGATGGATTGGTTGCGATATAAATCCGGGGTGTTATCGCGATTGGAAACCAGCATATCGAGATCGCCATCATTGTCATAATCAAACACAACCAGTCCGCGAGCTTCTTTTTCGCCATTTGTACCTGACGCTGCGGAAATATTCTGAAACGAAGAACTCCCGCTTTCAATCAGCATATTATTAAAAAAGCGGTTTTGATCCGGTTCAACCAAACTGCCATTGGTCGCATATAAATCCAAATCCCCATCATGATCGCAATCGAAAAATTCCGTCCCCCAACCCCATCCGGCATCTTCCACGCCCAACTCCCTTGCCTTATCGATAAACATGCCCTGACCGGTGTTGGTAAATAAAGGGTTGGGGAAAATATCCGCGATGTTTGTCAAATAAATGTCAAAAAAACCGTCGTTATTATAATCACCCAAATCGACGCCCATACCATGCCCGGGATCTTCCAGGCCGTATTCCGCAGTCGCTTCACGAAAGGTTTTATCACCCAGGTTCAGGAAGAAATAATTTTCCCCATGGTCGTTCACATTATACAAATCCGGTAAACCGTCATTGTTGGCATCAATTGGGGCGGAAGCCCAGGTGTGGCCGGTGTCTCCCAATCCACTGGATTCGGTAATATCCAGGAACGTGCCATCACCAAGATTTTCATACATCGTATTTTTGTAGAGCCAATCGCCGATGTGCAAATCCAGGTCACCGTCAAGGTCAAAATCCCACCACATGGGGCTGGCATGAAACGTGGTGTCGCTTCCTTGCACGCCGGCAATATCCGTTACATCCGAAAATGTGCCATTGCCCAGGTTATGAAAAAACTGGTTCGGTCCGGCATTTGCTAAAAATAAGTCCGGGTGTCCATCGTTGTTATAATCGCCCCAGGCTGCACCAAATTTATGCCCCATTACATTATCAACCGCAACCCCTTCTACCAGCTGCGATAGCCCGGTTTCGACCGTTACATCCGTAAATGTGCCGTCGCCATTGTTCTTGTAAAAACGATTCCAGGTGTCTTCATTCTCTTCTTCAAAGCGAAAAGCAGCAACGATATAAACATCAAGATATCCATCCAGATCGTAGTCTGCAACCGCAACGCCATTGGTTCGGCGAATTGAAGATATACCGGCATCATCGGTTTTTAAATTAAAAGTCTGCCCTGAAAGTGTTGTTGAGACGAGGATACCAATCCACCACAGGTTTATGATTGCTCTTTTCATTTCTCCACCACCTGTTTTGTATTAATCTCAATTGCTTATAATTAATGAAGTTAAATAGAATTCCATAAATACGTTTTCACTTAGCCATCACTTCAGATACAACATTTTGCCGCTTTCAACCTGCTCTTTAAATTTAATTTGATAAATATAAATACCACTGGCAACCGGCAAACCTGCACGATTTTCACCATTCCAATTAACAGCATATTTTCCGGCGGCAGCATATTGTTTTTGTTGAGAATACACCTTTTTTCCCAGCGTGTTATAAATCGAAACCGAAACACTGCCGGCCCGTGGAAGCGCAAACTCGATAATTGTAGAGCCGTTAAAGGGATTGGGGAAATTTCCTAATAGTTCGAATTTCCGCGGGATTTCTGAGGTCAAAGCATCTTCGATAGCGGTAACAATGCCCTGCCCTTCTACAAAGGTGACAGTCTGGTTCGCCGCAATGTCATAAAAAAACTCTTCTCTTCCATTCGGCCAGCGAACAAAAATTTGCTCGGCGATTGTTGCCTCGCCCATACCAAAGTGAATCGGTTGAACGCTTTGCCCCAGGAATTCTACTCCGTCGTTATGGCGATAAGTGGTTTTCCCATTTATCGTCAAGCTGACAATTGCGCCAAATCCATCCCGGTTCGACTCCGTTCCCTGTAATTGAATTTTCAGCCAATTTTTCGTGATCGTCTCATTTTCGTACAAATAGGGTTCAGCGTGCCAGTTTGCGACGAGCATATCGAGGTCGCCGTCATTGTCATAATCGAACACGACTAATCCTCGCGCTTCAAAACCGCCATTGGCGCCGGATTGTTGGGACACATCAAAAAATCCTCCGCTTCCTTCGGTTGTCATATTATTGAAAAAGAAGTTTTCGCCGCCTTCAACAACGTTTCCATTTACCACATAAAGTTCCACATCACCATCATGGTCGCAGTCGAAAAACTCTGTGCCCCAGGCCCAACCGGTGTTATGTACGCCTAACTCCGCGCCGTTTTCGACAAAATAACCATCGCCGGAATTAGTAAACAACGGGCAGGGATGAGAAAAAGAGATATTGGTGAGATAAATATCAAAGAAACTATCATTATTATAATCGCCGATGCAAACGCCCATGCCGTGACCAACATCTTCCAGGCCAAACTCCGCTGTTGCTTCCCGAAATGAATTATTACCCAGGTTTACATAAAATTTATTGGGGCCGAAATCATTTACAACATATAAATCGAGCAACCCGTCGTCATTTGCGTCGATTGGAATAGATGTCCAGGTTCTGCCGCTATCATTCAACGCAGCTGAAAGGGTAACATCGGCAAATTGATCGTTTCCGAGGTTTTCGTACATTCGATTGACGCCGATCCAGGCGCTTATATACAAATCGAGATCGCCATCCAGGTCATAATCCCACCAAACAGCGCTCGTGGTGTTTTCGGTATTATCACCGGCAATTCCGGCAGTTTGGGTGATGTTCGCAAACGTGCCATTCGCCTCATTTCGAAACAATTGGTCAGGCCCGATACCAGTTACAACGAGATCGGGATCGCCATCATTATCGTAGTCTCCCCAGGTAGCGCTAAAATTATTTCCCATAGCGCCATTTTCAAACCCGGTGTTTTGGAATGCAACGCCCGCCGCGCTCGTTACATCGCTAAAGGTTTTGTCGCCATTATTTCGATATAAACGGCTCCAGGTGGTTTCGTCGGAGGGATCGTATTGCTTCATCGCGGTAATATAAAAATCGAGATCGCCATCCAGGTCGTAATCTGCAACCGCCACTCCATTAGTATGGTAAGCGGCACGGATTCCAGCCTGGGCGGTTTTTATTTGAAAGAATTGCGAAAAAAGCGAGGTATTATAAAAAATGGTGGTTATTAAAATGAGTAGCAGATATTTCACGCTGCCTCCTCGGTTAAAATAGAATTTTGAAAGGAACCTCCCACTGGAAAAGTATAAAGAAAAAATTTTAGGTTGTCAATAGAGGCTTTCTATACATCCCCAAAAGTTAGAAACGTGTGATATTTGGCAAAATAACTTTGCAGAATAAGACGAATTGCACGAAATTACAAAAACACGTGTTATGTTTGAAGAGTCTTGATAAAAGTAGAACATTAAAACAAGATTTTTATGGCGTTACTATTAATTAAAGCAATTTCAAAATTCCCTTCCTTACAAAGGAGGGGACAGATTTGCGATAGCAAACCAGGGATGGCTGTGTGGAAAGAGCCTCTCAACTACCCCGGCTGCGCTCCACTACGTTTCGCTTCGCCTCCCGTGCTTTGTAAGGAGGGGAATTTATTTGAGCTTAAACCCGCTCCCAAGAGAAACTTGTCTATTGCTTCTTTGCTACTCCTCTGTCTCTTTCTATTTTTATCGCCAATATCACTCGCTCAACCACGCTTTATTCCTCTAAATGTCGATTACGCTGTTTTTAATGCGGAAAGCGAAACCGAGTATGTTGAAATTTACTTCTCGTTTTTGCAGCAATCCCTGGCGTATCAGTTGCAGGATAGCAGCTATATTGCAAATTTTTCTGCCCGAATCATTGTTACAGCTAATGATTCGATCTTCTTTGAAGATAGCCGAAATTTTTATAATACTGTTGATAACCCGGCAGAGATTTCGACCTTTCGGGAATTTCAGTACAACTTTGCCTGCCAATTAGCGCCCGGAAAATATACCGTGAAAATTGTGCTAACCGATCAAAATTCCGCTTCGCAAGGAGAATATATCCTGGATTTGAGTGTTGCCAATATCAGTAATAATTTAATTGAGATGAGTGATATTCAATTAGCAGCTAAAATTGAAGCATCTGATAATCAAACCGAATTTACGAAAAACGGGCTTTTGGTCGTCCCGAATCCATCCGGCACATTTCATATTGGATTGCCGGTTTTGTATTTTTATGCTGAAGTCTATAACCTTCCTTTTTCCGATGGCAACCCGGAATTCTACTCTCTTGAGAGTTTTATTTCCGATATCGAAGGGACCGTGGTTCGCACATTTCCCAAAAAGCGACAGCAAAAACCAGGAAAAAGTGTTGTTTTGGTGGGCGGCAACAATATTGTTACGTTAAACTCCGCTCCGCATTTTTTGTATCTCAAATTTACGGATGAAACTTCCGGACAGGTGATCGAAAAACGCAAACGATTCAACTTGTATAAACCATCGGCGGAACAAATCGCCCGGGCAAAAGCGGCTGCTAAAGATACCATGTTGTCATCTTATGTCAATTTCACCATAGAGCAGCTAGATAAAGAGTTTGCAATAACGGAATATTTATCGACAAAGGAAGAACAAAATTTATATGAAAAGCTGGAAACAACCGTGGAAAAAGCTCGCTACCTCAGCGAATTTTGGAAAAAACGCGACCCGAATGATTCGACGCCACAGAATGAGTTTAAGGAAAACTATTTTCGCCGGGTTCAATTAGCCAATACCAGCTTTCGCACCGCTTTTAAAGAAGGTTGGAAAACCGACCGCGGGCGAGTGCTTTTGTTATATAGCGAGCCGGATGAGATTAATCGCAGTCCATCAACATCGAGCACAAAGTCTTATGAAATATGGACTTACAACGATTTGGATGGCGGTAGTATTTTTGTATTCGCTGATTTACAAGGCTTTGGCAATTTTGAGTTGCTGCATTCAACCTACCGGAAAGAATTAAGTCGCCCGAATTGGGAAACACTGATTGATCCCACAATTATACCGGGCCTTGATCCGGGATTCTAAAGCACCTAAGCCGGTGAAGTTCCAAAAGGGCGGGTTGAGCCAAACAAGAATTTCGAATATCGAACAGGGAATATCGAAGAATGAAGTATTTTACTTCGACAGTCAAAATTCATTATTCCTTGTTCGATATTCTTTTCTGCTCAAAAATGGCAGTAAACTTCTACTAAAGTATTAATCTTCCAGCCCCAAATCCTCTCGCATATATTGCTTAAAGTTTTTTTGAGTAAAGGTTTCAATGGCATCACGAGCGGCTTCCCGAACCTGGGAATCCGGGTGCAAGCCGAATTGTTGCAAAATGTCCGGCAAATTTTCGGTTTTGTTGATGTTGGCTAAAGCAAGAATGGCAAACCGCAATGTTTCCGGATTTTTGTGTTCCAAAATGCCGGTAATTGCCTTTGCTAAAGCGGCGGATTCGGAAGCGTAACTGGCACTGATCGCTTCTTTTAGCAATTCTTCTGGGGTATCGAGCTTAATCAAGGCACAAAGTTCCTCCTCCCAATATCGAGGATATTTGCCCATTGCATTTAGAGCGATCTGTTTCGCCGATTGGCGCTCGCTGGCTAAAAATTCGGAAATCTTATCGCGAATTTCCACGCGAAATCCCAGGTCAGCCAGGGCAGAGAGCGCCAATTCTTGAATTTCGACATCATCCTCATATTCCAGGAAATTGAAAAGTAAATTTTTTACGCGCTGATAATCATCACGCAAGCCGCCGGTTTGGAATTCCTCCCATTCTTCCGCTTCATCTAACTGTGTATCGGCCCCGGCTTCATCCTCCATGCCCTCCATTACGCCTTCGTGAATTACAATGCTCAACGAGCGAATGGCTGCTTTCCGAATGGCGGGGGTATCGTCATATTCGGCGATGGAAATCACTTGATCCAAAATGTACGGCTCGAAGAGACACCCTTCCGCCGCCAGCGTTGCCCCGCCGCGAATTCGTTCATCAAACGATTGCAGCTCCTGGCGAATGAGTTCCACATTTTCATGGGAATAGTCACCGGAATCGCGGATACCGGAAAGCCGGTCGAGAATCTCTTTCCAATTGGGATTTTCTTCGTAAGGTAAATCGTGCATTTTGAATAATATCCTGTGCAACTGTAAATTACAATTTTTGTAAGAAGGTTTTGACTTCCGGGGGAACGGCGGTAAAATGAGCGTAGAATTCGCCATCGTTATTACCGGCCATGTTTATGACTTTTGCATAAAGATCGCTGGAAACGGCATTTTTAATTTCCATAATATCAATCTTCAAGGTACTCAACGGCGTCACTTCACACTCACCTCGAATAACGCCGCCTTTTTCGGAGAGTTTTATAAAACTGCCTTTGCAGATGGCTTCGTTTAATTGTTTGCCTTCCAATAGACTATATTCCAATGGAATTTCTGCCGGCAGCACTTGCAGGGTTTCAACTGCTTCGGATAAGTTAAGGTTATGTTCTCCGCTAATTCCTTTGATATCATAAATTGTTACCGGCTCTTTAAATCCTTTTGCGGAAATTTTCAACTTTTGATTGATGTCCACTACCGAGGCCACTTTTTGATAGGTTGTTTCGGAAAGAAGAACTTGCCCGCCAACTGTGCAGGATTCAATCCGGGAAGCCAGGTTTACGTGGCTGCCCACCACGCCGTATTTCATTCGTTTGGAGGAACCGATATTTCCGACGATGACTTCCCCGGTATTTAACCCGATGCCCATCTCCAACTCCGGCAGGCCATCTTTGCGATTGGCTTCATTAACCGCTTCCATGGCCTGTTGCATCGCAACTGCGCAAGCAACGGCTTTTGGGGCATGATCTTTTTGGCGAATAGGCGCGCCAAAGATAACCAAAATCGCATCTCCAATAAATTCGTCAATTGTGCCTTCATGGGCAATGATAATATTGGCCATCGCCTCCAGGTAACGATTTAAGATTTCGACAACCTGATCCGGCGCTAACCCTTCCGATAGGGAGCTAAATCCTCGCAAATCGGACATTAAAATTGTTACCTCGCGTATTTCTCCACCTAATTTCAACCCTTCGGGAGATTCCAGCAAAGTGTTTACCACTTCTTCGGTTAGAAAACGGCCAAAGGTTTCTCGAATAAAACGATTATGTTTTTCCAATTCCAAAGATTCTTGCTGCGCTTCTTCTTTTTGTTCTTGCAGCTTTATTTTTTCTTGCAGCTCTTGCACCATTTGCAGCGTTTTACTGATGGTAATTTCCAAATCCTCCAGGTCGATCGGTTTGGTTAGAAAATCAAAGGCGCCGCGATTCATTGCCGTGCGAATGTTTTCCATATCACCATAGGCAGAAACAACGACGGATTTACAAACGGGATATTGCGCTTCAATTTCTCCGAGCAGGGTTAATCCGTCCATTACCGGCATGTTTATATCGGTAACTACAAGGTCGATAGCGCTATCGGTTTTCAATTGTTCCAGCGCTTCGGCGCCATTGTACGCAAAGCTAAAAGCGAATTCATTTTTGCGGATTTGTTTCCGAAATTTTTGGCGAAAAATAACCTCTAAATCCGGTTCATCATCCACAACCAATATTTTGGCAGACATGGTTTATCCTTAATATTCTAAATATCATAATATGCTTGAAAAACAATCCGGTTTCAGAAAACATGATTTTTACTTGCGATTTTGATTTTTAGGTAACCGGATAATGAACTCTGTAAACTCTCCCGGCTCCGTTTCTACCATAATTTCACCCTGGTGCATTTTCACGACAATATCATGGCTGATGGATAGCCCGAGACCGGTGTTGCCTTCCCCGGTGGGTTTGGTGGTAAAAAAAGGATTAAAAATTTGATCAAGAATCTTTTTCGGAATACCACACCCGTTGTCGCGAATGCGGATTTCGGCTCTGCTCCTGAGATTTTTGGTAGACACTTGCAATGTTGGAGATTGCTTTTCTGATGTTTCCTTCACGGCTGGAGAAGAAATCTTTGTGGTCTTTTCTTTTGAAGAAGCCGTATTGGTTTTCCCCTGCGAGGAGCCGTTTGGCGATAAACTTAGCGCATCAAAGGCATTATTAAAAATATTCAAAAATACCCGGCTAATATCCTGTGGTATAACGGGTATATTACCAACCTGTTCATCATAGTTTTTTTCGATGCTTACATTAAACAATGTATTCCTCGCTCGCATACCATGATAAGCGAGGTTCAAATAATCATCCACTAACTGATTAATATCCGTTTCCTGCCATTCCCCTGCTTGTGATCGGGAATGGTCGAGCATGCTTCTAACAATGGCGTCGGCTCGTTTACCATGCTCGTTAATTCTGGTGGCATTGCTTTTCAAATCATCCATTATTTCTTGAATATATGTAAAGGTTTCGCTATCCAATTTATTTTTAAACGCTTCTAGCTCTTCCCAGAGTTCTTCCGCTAATCCCACGGATAGTTGGGCAAAGTTCGTAACGAAATTGAGGGGATTTTTAATTTCATGGGCGATCCCCGCAGTAAGCTGCCCCAGGGAAGCTAACTTCTCCTGCACAATAAGCTGTTCTTGAGTCGATTTTAGATTGTCGAGCGTCACATTTAGCTGCCGGTAGGCGTCGGCGTTATCCCACGCAATGGCGATACAGGTAGCCAAGTTCCGCAGACTGGTTAGGTGGTAATCTTTAGATGCCTGTTTTTGAAATCTTTGG
>CAXHHS010000078.1:0-14129 GCA_964015645.1 uncultured bacterium | reverse complement strand
AAGTCTCAAAGAATCACAAAAAAATATTAAAAACACTTCGTGAAACTTGGTGTTTTGGTGGCTTATTCCAAAGGAACCACTTTGTGGGTGGCATAAAATTAAATTTTTCAAACACGCTCTAAGAGGTTTGCGACTTGTCATTGCAAACCGCCGGATGCGGCGAAGCAATCTCCGGCGGTGCCACAGAATAGGATTGCTTCGGCAAAAAACGCCTCGCAATGACAGAATCGGTGCTTTCTCCTTGCCTGCGTAACATAAATACTCAGCTCAAAATGCCTGTATAACGTGTTCTTGTTTTCCAGGTTCCTTAATATCCATTATTTTTCCAACTTGTAATCGGTATACATAGAGCGCAAAACGATGCTCGAATTTCACCGAAGCATTTCCGAATCCAGCCACTGCGCCACATCCGGCCAAAAATCAATTCCATCAAGCAAATGAACGCCATTGGCATAGGTAAGAGGAGTGATATTTATCCCCTCTGCCCTGAGAAGTTCAATGCCGTCACGATTCACGCGGAAAGGTGTGTTGGCATCTTGCCCGCCAAGCAGGTATAGTACGGGAATATCGATTGCACGCAAAGGTGGCCGCGGGTCGAAGCCCAATTCGCCCGAATATCCTTCGAGCAGTTGCTGGGCTTCCTCAATATTGCGGCCTTCAATCCGAACCAGCTCTTCATAGCGAATGTTGACGCCAACCGGCATCACGCCCCCGGTTAGTATGATCATGAATTTAATTTCGGGCGCACTTTCCGCTACCAGGGGCATGTACCAGGTGGCCTGGCTAACACCATATAGGCCAATTCTATCCGTATCGATTTCTGGCTGTTGTAAAAGTTGTTGCAGTACGGCATTCATATCCGCTGCTAATAAGGGAATTGTTTCCGGGCTATTGGCAAGGCTAACGCCAACGACTTCACCATCCGATTCGCCGGTGCCGCGTTTATCATAGCGCATCACTGCAAATCCCAATTCAAGCAGTTTTTCCGTGTCGGCGGTAATCGTTCGGAAATCCGCGCTGATATTCCCTGATCCCGGTCCATAAACCACTGCCGGAAACGGCCCGTCACCTTGCGGCAGGTCGAGTTTGTAGCGAATCCTTATATTGCCATTGGTTACAAAACCTTCTTGCTGCCCGCCAGGCCCCAATACGGAATCTTCACTGCACCCGAATAGGCAAAATATTAAAATCCCAAATACGAAACACATTCTTGTAAGCATCTTTAGTCCTATTTTCAAAATCCGGTTACCTGGATAGCGCCATTTACCGTGCCCAAAGTGACCTCGCCATCGCCATTACCGAGTGTGCCGGTAGTGGAGCGATTTGTTATTTGCGAATTGTGCAGAAACAAATTCGAAACGGAAATACCGCCGTTGGTTGCAGTGGCGGAAAAATCGGCAGCGGTGTTGGCAGGAATACTCAGCAACAAATTGCCGTTCACCGTTCCCATCCTGATCTTACCGTTCGATGGAATGGTGACTCGTGCATCGATGTTTCCATTGACATTTTCCGCATCCAAATTGCCATACACATCTCGAAAAAACAGGTTGCCGTTTGTGAGATCCACATTCACATCGCCAGTGATAGTGCCGAGGTTGATTTCGCCATTACTCTGATAAACGGCGACATCATTCCCAACCGAATCGACTCTAACAACACCATTGGTGTTATCCGCCAGCACTCGCCAATCTCCCGGGATGCAGATGTGATAATTGACGACAAAATTTCGCCCGCGGGTATCGTTCGGTTGTTGGGTTCGCACGATAAGCCGGTCGCTTTGGTTGCTGATTTCTACCGAAAGATCGCGCAAGTAATCTTCGGCGTCCCGGCGGCTGTCGGATTCCACACGCATTTCGCCGCGGATTTCGACGACATCGAGCGTTTGCGATGTGCCGTAAATTTCCACGGTACCGTTGACGCCAAATAATTCCAGGCGGCGTTGGTCCCGAATATCGATTTTGAAATTGAAATCTTCTGTGGCGACAAAATCGTTATGCCGGCCATCATTATCGTGAGGATCGATAACGCAGGAAGCCAGGAACAAGCCAATGAACAGGCTCAACACATACGCCAGGTAAAGCTTCTTTTGTGATTGTTTCGGTTTCATTTTAAATCTCCTTCCTATGTTTAGTTAAAATTTTTTGACATAGTCATCCCGCTCTCTAAACTTGCTATTTTAGAGCCAAATGGGTTTTGAAGTTGTTGTTTGGTTTTTTAGATCGCTATTTGCGAACCGTTATTCTTTTAATCGTTCCAGGCCGAGGTGCGCAGCTTCTGTCCATTTGTTTTCTTTGCAACTCGTTGATTTTGATTTGGTTACGACCGTTTGATAGGCATCGGTTGCCTGCCCTGCCTGCGCCAGCGCTTCGAAAGATTTTCCCAGGTAATAGTGCGTCTCCCCGCAATCTTCAAGAGTTTTATAACGGCTCAGGATGCGGTATAGCTTGATGATCGTGTTCGGGTAAAATTGCTGGTCATACAATGCTTTTGCCCCGTTTCTTTCCTTAATCCACATTTCTTTTAGCGATACCTCCGGCTCATTTTCGCCAGTTGATTCTTGCGATGTTCCATGCACAACACTGGTATTGGTAATTTGTAATTCGGTTTTCTCGTCGCGTTTTTCGATATTATCAAGTTTTTGCTGTGTCAAATAAACATAGAGCTGCTGCTTGCTGATTTTACGCAAATCAGCAATGTCCAAAATCGCGTTCGCGCCCAGGCGGAAGTTCAACCCATCCTCGATTTTCAAAATCACTTCGCCGGCTTCACCGGTGATGATGGTATCGATCTCTTTTAAAATTAAACCGGCGGCAGCCGTTTGCCAATGCTCGTCTACGCCGCGGCGAACTTTTACTTCGCCGGTTTTGCTGACGATCTCCGCCTCCAATGCCAGCGTAGTTCCCGCGAGTAACGAACTACACAAAATCACCCAAATTGCTTGTCTCATTGTATTACCTCCTTTGGTTTTTAGTAGGCAGTAGGCAAGTTAGACAGTAGGCAAAAAAACCGTTTGTCCATTGCCTATTCCAAACAATCACCTATTTGCCTATTGCCTACTCGCCTACTTAACATCAATTACAGTTACCCAACCCTCTGAAATACCGTTGCGCATTTTGGCTTCTTGCAGGTATTGCAGCGCACCGGATTTCCATGCTGCTTCAAAACCGCGATTGATAAGCGTTGTTTCTACCGGAACCCAAATCGATTGATCGCCAGGCGCCTCATTTCCACCAGCATAAGCGATTTCCGATTGATCATCGCCATGAGTGTTTTCGGCAATCAGGCTTCCGGGTTGGTATTTTTCGCGGATGATGTAGCGTTTCTCGTTGCTGCTAATTAAGTGAGCTTGCTCCGGGGATATTCCGGTATCAAACATCAGGTAAAGATGCGCCAGCGATTTTTCCGGGTCGCGCACTTCTACAAATGCTGTTCGGATACCGAGGCTTTGCAGCAGCGAGGCATAAAGAATTACCAGGTCATCACAATCACCGCTTTTCAAGTCCAGCGTTTCCGCAGCGTATTGCACGCGGTCATCCTGGTAAAAGGGAATAGTCGGATCTGTTTGATAGCGGATGCTCAGCTTGCGAATTTCTTCGAACAGCATTTTCGCGGTTGCCAGGTTGCGGTTTTTTTTCCGCAGGGAATCCGGCATATTATTTAACCAGTTTCTGCTCAGTTGAATAATCTCCGGGTCATCAGCAGTAACGAAAAAGCCAAGTTTATCCATCTCGCCATTCCAGGAGTTACGCGTATGGATTATCAATTGGGCATTGGTATCTCTTTTAAGCCGGGTGCCGCCGCGGCCTTCCACTTCCAGCTTTAACACTGCCGGGTGCCGCCGAGATAGCTGATTTACTTCCGGGCCAAAAACAATGGTTGCCGGAATGTCAGCCGTTTCGCCGCGCTCCAGGGTAATAAATCCGCTGTCTTTGATACGGCGGGAAAAGGGCCGTAAGCTGGATTTTACATTCACATCAATTGGATAACCGGCAGTATTTTGCACGCTAACCAGCGCGACCGGGTACGTGTTATAAAACTGGTAATATGCCGGATAAATATCCTTCACGATCACTTTGGTTTGGCGAATGCGAAAGATTTCCCGTTTTTTGCCCCACATAAATGTAACGCCAATACCAAAATCGAACCCGCTGTTGCCGTTGCCAACTTCCAGGTTTATTGCGTGATATTTCATGTCGAAGGTAAAAGCAAACCAGCTAACCGGCGCGATGTTGACGCCGGCTCCGAAGTATCCACCGATATCCAGACGGGAGTTTCCGACAGTTACCTCGGTATTGCCGATGCTGCTATCTTCATCTACCAGGACAACAGTTTGCCAATACGGCCCGCCGCCAAAACTAAGGTAGGGTTGCAACGCGCCGGAGCCGCGCAAGGACAATAAATCAAATCGCGCACCAAATAGAAACGGCGTAATTAAACCGGCTTCAACCTTAACAAAATCCTCAACGCGAGTTTCGGCTTCGGCATTCACCATCGTACCCAGGCTAAACTCCAAAAACCAGCGGTCGTTGATTCGGGAATAGTAGTTGAGCCAGCCGCCAATAAAACCGTTGAGAAACACTTCCTGCCGTTCCGTAACATCCCGCGTAACTGTAAAGCTGAAAAGCCCCTCGGAGGTCGTCCAGAAACTCGCTCGAAACCCCAGCCCGGAAGAGCGTAACGCTTGCGCCGTTACAGGCGTTTCGGTTGCGAACAATAAAATGATGGTGGTCAAACATACTCTAAAAATATTCATGTGTATTTCACTTTGCCGTCATTTGAACAGGCAGTTGTTATTCCGAAATTGTAGTTTTTAGTTACTGCTACGACCTCCCGTCACTACTCCGATTATATTGTCCGTCTACTTTTATTCTTAACCAAATGTTTCTAAAGAAGTTAATTTTAACCGGTGTTGAATTTACACAATGTTCACCTGTATTGTAAAGCGATAAGGATTTGTCTTGTTTACCCTCCCGTTAGCGCCTCTCCGTGTGACGGCGGGAGAAGCGCTAACCGTCCTTTCGCAAAACACGAAAGAATGGGGAGGGGCCTATGAGGTTTTTAGCCACCTAATGGGAAAACGATACCAGCCTGAATTTGAATTCCTTTTGTGAAGAACTCATCCCTAGAATCAATTTCGCCGCCATCGGTAACAATATCGCCGGAGCGTAATTCAAATTCGCCGCCTTTGTTTAAATTGGTGAGGCCGTGATTGTAAAGCCCTTCCAGGAGAATCGTTGCCTTTCCGGCAGCAATGCTAAAGCCTCCGCCAAACACCAAACCGAAGTTAGTGTTTTTGGTTAAATCTTTGATGTCTCCTTTAAATGTAAGTCCGCCTGACTCCAATTCAACTTCCGAGTTCAAGAGAAAACCAATGCTCGCGCCGCCCATAAAAAACGGTTTTACAGCGGTATTCCCAAATTCGAATTTAAGCATTGCCGGTATTTCGATAAAATCCATCGCGACATCAAAATCCGGGTCATCTATATCGCTGTCAACGACCATGCTGCCTTTCTGTAAAAACATCGGTTCAAAATGCAGAAAAAGGTTCCGGTTTAATTGCAACCCAATTGCCGCCCCCGCTCCCCATAAGGAACGGTTTTTAAGCTCGATTTCATCAATGCCGGGATCAAATTCATTTAAGCGCATATCTGCGAGATGCAGCCCGCCAATAACACCAACGTAATGTTGGGCATTCGCCGGTACTAAAGTTAATAAAGAAAAAATTGCCAATAATAATGTCCACCGTTTCATGGAAACCTCCATTGTTGTTTGTTGTTTGTTGTTCGTTGTTTATTACTTTGCAAAGCGCAGAGGGCATAGCGCAAAGGGCCTTTTGCTGCACCGCTGTCACTTTCTGATGAAAAATCTACCAATTGTATTTTATCCTTTTTCTTAATTCTACTTTAAGACGTTGTATAACTTCTTGTTTTTAAAGCCCCTCTCCTTGTAGGAGAGGGGTTTGGGGTGAGGTTGAAAGTTGGCCAAAAGCGCAAAATCAGAGGGTTTTCTACTTATTTGAGCTTTTTGACCTCACCCCCGGCCCCTCTCCTAATAGGAGAGGGGAGCTTAAATCTCTAATTTACAGACTCTTATCCGAGTTCTTGAAGTAGAATTAATCCTTCATCCCTTCAATCAACAACTGCATCGATAATACCTTCGTAAAGAAGCCCGATGGGGGAATTCTCATCTGCGTTAAAATTGCCGCTGGTGAAGACTACGACCATATCGAGTTTGGGGATCACAAATACAAATTGCCCGCCGTAGCCATGCCCGTGGAAAATATCATTTCGTTGCGGAACGTGGCCGTCTGATACGGGTAATTGCCGCAGCCACCATTGATAGCCATAATGAACTCCCTCCCAAACCTCCGCATGGGGTGCGATTGTTTCTTGAATCCACTGTGAGGCGATGACCTGCTCGCCGTTCCAAACACCGTTATTGAGGTACAATTGCCCGAACTTAGCCAGGTCGCGTGATCTTAAGGAAAGCCCCCAGCCAGTGTTTACCAGGCCGTCGCTTTGGCGTTCCCAACTATGTTCGGTAATTCCCAGTGGCCCAAATAGGTACCGCGCAGCAAACTCATCCGCTTGTAATTCGCTGGTGTTGCGGATAATGCCGGATAGCAGCACTGAAATACCGCTGTTGTAAACAAATTGGCTGCCGGGGGTGGTATTAATCGGTCTTTCCAAAACAAATCGAATCCAGTCGCTCCTGCGTGCCATGCGGCTGGCGTCGTTGCGGGAATCGGAGTAAGCGAATGTCCATTCATCCCATTCCAGGCCACCGGTCATTGTCAATAATTGTTGAAGCGTAACCGATTTTTTGAGGGAATCTGCATCGAGAATAGCAGCATGTTCCGGGAACAGCTCGCCTAACGTTTGATCCAGGCTGTTGATAAACCCTTTTTCGAGGGCAATGCCAATAAGGGCAGAGGCAACGCTTTTGGTTACCGAAAACATTACATGTAGATCGTCACGCCTGGTATCGCGATAATATTGTTCGAATACCAGCCGGCCATGCCGCACAATCAGCATACTGTGGATTTCTCCGAATTCAACAGCGGCAATACGGTTAGAAATCCAGGAAATGCGCTGTGAACTGATGCCCTGGGATTCTAACGAAGCGACCTCCCAACCGTCATCTAAGAGCGCCGGTGTTTCCACCGTTGGCACCGGTTCTGTCGAATTCTTTGAGCAAGCAAACCAAAAAACCAGAAGCGCCAGAAAAATCGGTATTTTTAAGATAGCTGATAATTTCATATCAAATTCCCCTTCTAGATTGAATATTGTTTATTGAATATTGAAAATTGATAACTCTCTGTTAATATTCAATTGTCAATGTTCAATATTCAATTTTTATAAGTTCCCCACATAAACAAAAACCCAATGGAAAACTCGAATCCGCTGTTGTATTCTTCGGTTTGGAAATCGATCCAATGGTAACGCACGTCGTAGTTCATGCCAAAGCCTTTGCTGAACATGAAATTCAGCCCGCCGCCGGCATATGCGCCCGCTTTGGTTATGCTGTTGACGGTGACTTCTTCATCAAACGAATCGATATAGTGGGCATTGACATCGCTTAAAATGTAAGCGCCAACGCCGCCGGAGATATAAGGCTCCAGTGCGCTTTGAGAATCGATTGATAACAAATTCATGCGTAAGCCAAAGAGGATGGGCGTAATAACATTGGACTTAACGTGGTCGGCACGAAAATCGAAGGATCTTTCCTCCACCGATGCAACCGCTCCCAGGCTGAAATCGACAAACATCTGCTCGCTCACTCGTGAAAAGAAATACAGCGATCCGCCCAACCCGCCGATGTTAATTTCCGAAAAGCCATTGTTTTCCCGTACGCGGATACTGAAGTCACCGTTATTCATATTCCAGTATGCGCCGCGGAAACCGATACCGATTTTTGCGACTTTTTTATCACCGGCGAAGGAATAATCTGTTATAACAATTAGCAGTAGGAAAATTATACTTGTGAAAATCTTTGAATACTTCATGAGGCATCTCCTCTCGTCTCTTTTAATTTCAAATCAAACTCGCTTTTGTATAGACAAAGGGGATGCCAAAGTTTTTTGATTGGTTTTCAGTGGCTTCAAACTATTGTTTTATATAAACCTATAAGATTTTTGAAAGGATAGAAAAGAATTGATATAAGTGCGGAATTAAAAAGAAATGCGGAAGTTTTCCGCATACGTTGTGATGTTTTAAGAAGCGTTCAAAGTGATGTTGTCATATTACTTCGGAAATTTTTGAATGTTGTTTTTTACTTTCTTTATAATTTATTTAAACGGAATGGGAGTAATTTGGCTGCGAAACTAAAATCGATATAAAGGTGAGATAATGAAGAGAACAGCGTTAGTAACAGGCGGTAACCGCGGAATTGGCCTTGCAATCGTTACCGGGTTAGCAAAACAAGGTCACACCGTTCTGCTTGGCAGCCGCAATTTGCCTGCCGGAGAAAAAATTGCGAAAACAATTCCTGGCGACGTTCATGCAGTTGAGCTGGACTTATCGGATCGGGAAACCTTGCAGCGCCAGGTAAAGGCGATTCTTGCCAGCCATCCGGTAATAGATATTCTGATCAATAATGCCGCTATTTTAATAAATGGCAATTTGCTGGATGTCAGCAAGAGCGATTTTTACGATTCCGTGCAAACAAACTTTCTTGCCCCGTTTGACCTGATTCGGCTGCTGGTGCCCGGCATGGTTGAACGCGGTTACGGGCGTGTGGTCAACGTATCTTCTGAATGGGGATCATTCAATGAAGGGTTAACAGGCCCGGCAGCATATTCTGCCAGCAAAGCAGCGTTAAATACCCTGACATTGACATTAGCGCAATCGGTGCCGAAAAGCGTCAAAGTGAATTCCATGACTCCCGGTTGGGTGCGTACCCGTATGGGCGGCTCGGCGGCAACCCGCTCTCCGGAAAAAGGCGCTGAAACTGCTATCTGGCTGGCGACCTTACCGGAGGATGGCCCGACAGGCGGGTTTTTTCGCGATAAACGGTTGATCGAATGGTAAACGCAAAATCTCTAAAAAAAGAAAAATAAAGGCGTTGCAAAGATTCAATTCGAATCATTCACAACGCCTTTTTAAATTCTTCCTTTCTCTACTTCATCTTCATTCTTTCCCAAAAATTTGCCGGTAACATATCTCCCCGATAATGGGCAGTTTAAAGATTTTACACTTTATCGATTTGAAGATACAGATAAGCCAGATGATAATCACAATAGCGCAGAGCACCCAAATCACTTCTGCACTGGCAGCTAAAGCCCAGGCTATCAGAATAATCACATCCAGAATAAAGAAACACAAGAACGACTGCATACCGTGAAATTTGATGCAGCGATTTTTGCCAAACACCCAGCAAAGTATCCCGCTGATCCAGAAGAACAGGTAACACAGCATACATTTAAGGCCCAGGCCTTCGCATTCGTCTGGTGGCGGTTCGACCGGTTTGGGTTTTACATTAACGCATGATTTGGTGGTTGAATCGGTTTTCCCCTTGCTGTCGGTTACGGTTAAAGCAACATTGTAGGTTTTCTCTTTACTGACCTCCGCGTAAGTGTGTTTGGGATTCTGCTCTCTGCTAGAATTACCATCACCAAAATCCCAGGCCCAGGTTGTAATCGGTTGATCTGCTTTTGCCGGTTGAGAGGTATCGCTGAAGGAAACTTCCAACGGTCCAATACCATCGTTCGGTTCGCAGGTAAAATCCGCTGTCGGTGGTTCAAGCGGTTGGGGATTTACCACAACACACGGTTTGGTTGTAGAATGGGTTTTTCCGGCACTATCGGTTACGGTTAAGGTAACATTGTAAGTTTTCCGTTCATCGACTTCCGCGTAGGTATGCCTGGGATGTTGCTCCCTGCTGGAACCGCCATCGCCAAAATCCCAGGCCCAGGTGGTAATGAGTTGGTCATCTGCCGCTGGTTGGGAAGTATCCGTAAAGGAGATTTCCACTGGCCCAACACCACTGTCGGGTTCGCAGGTAAAATCCGCTGTCGGATCGCCGATCTCAACTGGCGGCTCAACAACAACTGCATTCTCTTTTTTGATAAGTTTACTCGTTCCACATTGATCCGTTATCGTGAGCGTTACGGAAAATCTACCAGCGGCATTGTAAGTATGAATTACGGGGTTTTCAGCAACATTACTTTTATTGCCATCGCCAAAATCCCATTCCCTGGAGACAATTTCATGAGAGCCGGGCCGGGATACGTCGGTAAATTCTACCGTCAGCGGCATTTTTCCGCCCGGCGGTTGATTGGTAAATTCGGGCGTCGCTTCTTTATATTTCGGGATGGTCAGCGATTTTTGCAGCGAGTGTTCTCTATCGTTCTCATCTTTAACCGTTAGCGTAACGGTAAAATCACCATGGGTTTGATAGGCATGGGTTGGATGTTGCGCTTCGCTGGCATTGCCATCGCCGAAATCCCACTGCCAGGTTGTAATCGGGTCGCTGCCATTTTGGGAGGCATCTTGAAATTTAACCTTGATGGGATGGCAGCCACCGGCGTCAAACTCGAAATCAAAATTCGATTTTGGCGGAGTTGGCTTCGGCGGTTTTGTTGCTGTTATTCGTTTCTCGGCATTATCGCTTAATTCACAATTATCCGTTACCGTTAGCGAAACAGTGTATTCGCCGTGCGTATTGTAGGTGTGCTCCGGATCTTTTTCATGGCTGGTGCTGCCATCGCCAAAATCCCATTTGCGAGAAACGATGGCGCTGGAGCCGGCAGTTGAGGCGTCGCGAAATTGCACGGTTAGCGGCGCGGCGCCGGTTTCCGGGTTGCTTTCAATGTCTGCTTTCGGGGCGCTAAAATTTGCCATTGGTACAGCAGACATCCAAAGCTCATTTTGTTCATCCCGGGTAACATTTATCCAGGCAACCAGCAACTCGCCAATAGCATTACGAGAAGCAACCGGTGAATCGCGGAAATCCCAAAAATCATGTTTAAAATCATCAGGCAAAGTGCCGGTTTTGTCAGCCCATGTGCCATCCACATTGTTGAAGTAAAATAAGGTTTCGGCATCTTCCTGACCGGTTTTATGAACATTTAATTTAAAGAAGGCGTGCAGCCCGCCGTTGCAATCTATCGTTAATGAAATGTGTTGAGTATGTTCTCCCGCAGGAGATTCGAATTCAGCCAGCGGCTGCCAATCGTCTTTTTCGGCATCATACACCACGTGTTTAATGTGATTGCCGCCTTTTTCGCTAAATGTCAATAAGTGAACATTTCCATTCGTATCTGCAACTGCGCCGGACATTCTCTCTTCCGATTCTATCGCTGCGGCGATCCGTTTTTCTCCCCCCATTGCGCTGCCATTCCATCTTCGGGCCATAATGTCTTTTCCGGATCGGCAAATAACCAAGATGTCATCGCCTGTTTTTCCCACACCGCAAACCCGGTGATCGCTGAAACTCGATCCAACCTCGGAAATCATATTCGCAGCGTCGCTCCAATTGCCCATTGCAGAAAGCGTATTCGAATAGGAGCCGTAATAAACCACACTATTATCGCGCCAGGCGCAAACGCCCCAATTTCCGGCAGGCGATTTTGCTAATACCGGGTCTTTAAACTCCGAATCATCGCCACCGGCTACCAGGTTTTCAACGCCCCATTGAATAGCGCCATCGCTGGCAAACGTTCCTAATTTGCCGAATAAAAAACGGCGTTTTTTATCAACAGATTTTTTTAGCCAAATAACGGCAACCCGGTCGCCTTCCCGATCATAGTAAGCGTCATAATCCCCGCCGTATTGATAATCAGAGTTTTCCGCGCTGGTTGCTTCATTTTCGCTCGCAGTTGCTAATGCTGTAAGCGATTCCGCATAGCGATACAGCAATTTGTTTACGCCTCCTTCTCTATCGGCATAAAACAAATAGTATTTGCCATTTCGCTTAAACACTTTTCGTTGATAGCTGTTCTGAATAGAATCTCGGCTAAAAGTATTCGCTTTAATCAAAGGCATGGTTCCCCCCTTGGTTGAGATTGAATGTAATTATTTTAAATGCCAGCCGTTTTGTACTCGTTAAACCTTCCGCAAGAAAATCACTTTTTCACTTTAATCAATAGGAGACGAATAAAGCAAAAAAAATTTCAGCAAAGAAAATTTTACGAAAAAAACTTTTTTTCTCCAACATGCAGGTGCGAAAATATAGGGAACAATCTATTTTTTTTCAACAACTTCGCAGAAGTGAGAGCAGTTATTTTTTTGACGGCTTTCGAAAGGAGGCAAATAAGCGTTTAAACGGTGCTGTCGTAAGGAGTGCGATCAAAAAGCCGCAGCCAAATACGATCAAAAAGCCCCAAAGGGGGCTTAGTTTGGGTAGTTGCTGCAATTTTCCAACAATAAAATTGTAATCAATAAAACTATTTCCAGGCCCGGTAAACGAATTTATATCTTTAAACTGTGCTTTAACGATTTTCCATTCAGCATCATTCCACTGGTGATTTTGGGAGAAATAAACAATTCGATTTTCTAAATTTTCGCTTAATGCCGGAAGCGATTTAGCAATTTGCCAGGCCGCCACAAAGGATTTCAAAAGCTGTTCGCTTTCTGCTTGGGAAGTCGCCGTTAAACCTGCCGGTTGTTCTAATTGATACATCAAAGTATGGGCAAGCGAATCCGCCCCGGCAAAATAATGGGCTAAAAATTTGAGCTGATCGCCATATTGCCGGTGTTCGTAGGCTTGATCTAAAATCCGCAATGATGTTTCCAGTCCGGTGCTGCCAATCGCGATTAGTGAATTCGCGGCTGCGGTTCTTAACTGTTTATCGTTATTATTCAAGAATCCGAAAAGCTTTTCGGATTCCACTTGAGCGGATTTTCCCAATGCGCCCCATGCCCGACTCGCAACCAATTGTACTTGTGGATTGCGATCCTTTAACAATCTGCTGATTTGGGGCGCTTGAGATGCCGCCATCGGGCCTATTTTTCCTAAAAGCCAGGCAACGGTTAAGCGAACTTCCATATTGGAATGGTTAAGCAACAGGCTAATTTTTGAGGCTTGGGGAGCTGCCAGCGGCCCAATATTCTCAAACACCCGGGCGGCGGCAAGGCGAATTTGGTTGTTGGGAGAATCTAAAAGCGGAATAAGTTGTGGCACTGCTGTTAAAGCGGCATCATCCATTTGGATGAGCGCCCAGGTAGCGGCAGACCTTAAATCGGGGTTGCGCGATTTGAGGATTGCGGCAATCTCCGGCACCGCTTCCGCAGCCGGTTTACCGATACTGCCCAGGGCTTCCACTGCTGCCAATCGAACACCAGCTTCCGAATCCTTCAACAATTCGGTTAATTCAGCAACAATTTTTTGATCGGCGATCCCGATTTTTTCCAATGTTTCGATAGCTGCAACACGAACAGCCGCAAGCGGATCGTTTAACAATTGGCGGATTTGCCGGTGTTCTGCTACCGTAGCTTCCCCGATATTTCCGAGAGCGGTCAACCCGGCGATCCGAACATTACTATCACGATTATCGAGCAACTCTCCCAATCGATCTACTTCCGGTATGGCATAATGAACCATGCTGCCCAGTACCCGGGCGGCAGCAATTTGTGTTTCCGAATCATAGTGATCCAACAGTTTGGCGATTTTATGTGGCCTTACATAACCGGCCTCTCCCCACGCAATTAAAACCTGTGTAGCAGCAGCACGGATTTCGGGATTATCTTCTCGAAGCAGTTTTATCAGGTCGCTCGATTTTCTGCTGGCGATGTTTCCTAAGTTGCTCAACGCCTCAACAGCCGCCTGGCGAGTGCTG
This sequence comes from uncultured bacterium, assembly GCA_964015645.1. GTDB lineage: Bacteria > Calditrichota > Calditrichia > RBG-13-44-9 > J075 > CAXHHS01. The sequence goes on along the minus strand of CAXHHS010000078.1, from coordinate 352 downwards.
CGATCGTATTTAATTCGGCGAATTAACCAGCGAATTTCTCCTTTGGCTGCCTTGCCCATTTGCCCCAAAGCGCGGGCAGCGGATAGGCGTACTGCGGAATCCCGGTCATCAAACAAATCTAACAAATCAGGAATCACATGCCCGGCAGATTCGCCAATGTTTCCCAATGCCGCTGCCGCTGCTGCTCGCACTTGTGGCGAAGGATCTTTCAGCAAATCGGTAATTCGATATAGCTCCCAGTTTGCAGCATCTTTCATAAACCCTAACGCTTCTACCGCGGCAGCACGGGTTGCAGGAGTGGGATTTCTTAATAACGGACTAAGCTCGGGAATCGCAGCAGCGGCAAATTCGC
>CAXHHS010000077.1:0-14209 GCA_964015645.1 uncultured bacterium | reverse complement strand
ATGCCGGGGAGCGGGAAGATAAATCCGGTAAAATTATTCAAGAATTTTTGGAGAAGCAGCCCGTGGATGTTACGGTGTACGAGGTGTTACCGGATGAAAAAGACCAAATCAGCGCGCGGTTGCGAAAATTAGTTGATGAGGAAAATATCCGTTTAATTTTCACCACCGGCGGCACCGGCCTCGGCCCCCGAGATGTTACTGCACAAGCGACGAAAGAAATTATCGATTGCGAAATTCCCGGTATTGCAGAAGCCATTCGCAAACACGGCAAAGACCGCACCCCGTACGCCATGCTCTCCCGCGGGGTCTGCGGGCAGCGGAAAAACAGTATTATCATCAACCTGCCCGGCAGTTCCAAAGGTGCGTTGGAAAGTATGCAGGCACTGTTTCCCGGCCTGCTACATGCGTTTCCGATGATGGAGGGATTTGGACACTAATTGATAGCAGGCAGTTGTCAATAAGCATTTTTTTGCCTACTGCTTACTTCGCTTACTGCCTACTTAACCAACATCATCTTTCGGCTTTGAATCTCACTGCCAGCTCGCAATTTGTAGATATACATTCCTGAGCCAACCAATTTTCCCTGTGCATTCTTACCATCCCAAACAACAGAATATTCACCGGGAGCAAACGTACTGTTTCTCAATTGCCGGATTTCCTGACCAGTCGAATCGTAAATAGTTAGAACGACTGCTGATGTTTTCGAGATTGAAAAAGTAATTGTGGTCGAGGGATTAAAAGGGTTGGGATAATTCTGATCTAACTTGATGCTCGTTGGGATTTGCAGTTCGCGATCCAGCAAAGAGGTAATCCCGGTATTCTCCGTAACAGTGATAAATTCATTTACCGGCACATTTTCGAAAACATCTACATTGAAAGAAGGCCAAACAACCCGCAGTGAATCGATACTTGTTGCTCCGCCGAGGCCAAAGTGTGCCCGCAAACTACCCTGCGCCACATGGCCGGTATGAGCGGTAATTTGCCGCAATTGCCAATAGCTATTTCCATTCACAGTTGCTTTTACATAAACTTTTACCCCAATCCCGCTGCGATTAGCGCGCGTTCCCACGCAGGTAATGTTCGACCAGTTGTTGCTATTGCCGTTGTTCCGGTATAATATATTATTCTGATTCGCCCAATTGGATAAAAAAACATCGAGGTCGCCATCATTATCGTAATCGACACAGGTAAGGCCTTCGTAACGGCCGGAACGGGTTACCAGGTCTTCGCCGGTAACTTTGGTAAAATTACCCGTACCATCGTTATTATAAATAGAATTTAAACCGACTGCCACATTCCCGCCGCCCGCGACAAAAAGATCCAAATCACCATCATTATCATAATCCGCCCAACAGCTTCCTTCGCTGTTTTCAAAATCCGTTACCACCGGGCCGGAGGTGATCTCTGTAAAATTACCGCTACCAGTGTTGCGGTATAACCGGTTTCGCGCCCCGGAGTTAGCGACGAACAAGTCGAAATCCAAATCATTATCATAATCGCCCCAACTAGCGCCTACCGATCTTTCCGCAGGGCCATTTAACACCGGGCTACTGGTGATTCGAGTAAAAAACTCTCCATCCTCATTTTGATAAAGATAGTTGACAAATGCCCAATTGGCGCAGTAAAAATCCGGATCACCGTCATCGTCGTAGTCGGCCCAGCTTACGCCCCAGGTTCTACCCTGATCCGGCAATGCTATTCGGGTAAACTGATTATTTCCGTCATTGTTATAAACCGCATTCGGATTGCTGGAACCGCTGCCAACAAACAAATCCAGACGACCATCATGATTAAAATCCACCCAACTGGCAGCGGTAAACGAGTTAGTGCTGTTTACCAGCGTTCCTTCGATAATTTTGGTGAAAGAACCATTGCCATTGTTTAAATAGAGATTATTTCTGGCATTTCCTGCGGTTCCGCCGTTGGCCGAAAAAAGATCGCAATGCCCATCGTTGTTGTAGTCGCCCCAGGTGGTAGACGTTGACGGCCCGTTTTCACTAATTACAAGCGTATCGATGCGTGTAAACGTGCCATCTCCATTGTTGCGATAAAAAAAGTTGTTTTGTCCGAACACCAGGTTATTGGCAATCAAATCCAGCCAGCCGTCGTTGTTGTAATCGCCCCAACTATGGCCGAATGTTTGTCCCTGGTTATTGACAATATCACCGGTTGTGATGCGGGTAAAGGTCTGGGCATTTAGAAAAGAGGAAAAAAGGAAACCAGTTAAAATATAGAGAATTATGGATCGAGACATAGGCGTTTCCACTGGTTTGAGGTTGTGATAAATAATACTGATGGCGGATTGTTCGCATCCCTAAAATTCTCCTCCTTTTACAAGGAGGGGAATTATAAAAAAGTGAGACGCTATTCTTAGTCCACAAAATCCTTCTTTTCAAACCGCACCGTTGTCATCACTTGCGTTAAAATGGTTGCATCGGGATAAGTGCTGTTGATATTGGCTACAATAGCTGCCCTTTGGTTGGAGTTGATGTGCAGCGCAACAATTTTTTTAGGGCTGATCCAGGAATTTAAGATGGTGCGCTGCGCAGCGGAAACAAATTGCGGGAAGGGGGTTGCTAAAAATAAAATGTCGATGTCTTCCGCTGCCAGGTTAAAACTATTAACGTTATTGTTATCCAGCATATCCACATCGCCTAAGTGCAACATTTTGAGATTGCCTAATGTAACGATATAAGCATAATTTCTGCCGCATTCGCCGCATACCTCCGTAAAGTGGTGCATATTTAACGCTTCAATTTCTACCCCATTAATCGTTGCCGATTGCCGGTTGTTTGATGAAGGATTAATATTCGTAATTACCTGTGAAGAAATCGATTGAAAATCCCCAAACCCTTGAAGGGCGTTGCGAACCCCGGAAATTGCCAGAAATTGAGTCGATGGGCTATTAAAAAGGTGATGCCCGATAACGCTCACGCTATAATGATCCGTATGGTTATGGGTTACTAAGGAAACGTTAATGCTATTGAACGGTGGCTGCGCACCTTGCATTAAAGCATCTTGCGCCTGCGATAGTGAGGTCCAAAATCCGCCGGCCCCACCACCCTGGTGCATGCCATCGATAATAACGCGATGCTCGCCATCATCCAGTAAAACGCCCTGGTTACCGAGGAATGTTACATCCACAAAACCCTCGACATTTACCGGTGGCGGCGGATCTTCTTCCATTTCCATGGGCGTTTCCGAATCACTGCTGCAACTGATCGTAAATAATGCCATCAGGCTGCCTAAAATGGCTAGTACAAAAACGAAACGAAATAATTTCATAATACTCCTCCTTTGGTTTGCTTATAAAAAAGCTATGCCAAAAGAGGTTTGGAATAAATAACCTGAATGGGTGATTTTTAATTGTTACCGAAGGGCAGGTTAAGCCATAAGCTTAGTATTTACAATTAGATGCGTAATATCATTTGGGGTACTGTATTGTACCCCAAACAGTTCAAGCATTTTTGATGAGTTTTTCTTTCGACAGGATTTACGGGATAAACAAGATGAACAAAATCCAATGAATCTTGTTCATCCCGTCAAAGAAATAAAACATGGGCAGTTACAAATTTTTACTATCAATTATTTGCTGCATTCACAACCGTGCCACCGGATTTTAGCCAGGCATTAAACCCGCCAGCGATATTGGTAACGTCATACCCGTTTCGTTTTAGAAAAGCGGATGCATAGGAAGATCGAACGCCGGAAAGACAATGCACCATCAACGGCTTGTCTTTGAGAACTTCTGCCAGGCGTGGCTGCAATCGGGTGTGGGCGATATTTTGCGCGCCTTCTAATTGCCCGGTTTGGGCTAATTCCGATGCCCGCCGCACATCGAGGATATGAACATTATTATTTTCAATCTTTTCTTTTAGCGAGCGAACGTCGATTTCATCAATGGATGAAAGCTCTCCGCCGGCGGTTTTGTAGTTCTCCAAAGTATCCGGCGTAAAATATCCGCGAATATCGTCCAGACCAATGCGGATTAAATCAACAATCGCTTCCGAGAGTTTGTTTTCTTCGATAATCAGGTAAATCGGCATTCGCGGCGTTACATAACAGCCGGCGGTGGTGTTGAAACTTTTGTTCATCGGCGCAAAAATAGTGCCCGGAATATGGCCGGTTCGGAAAGATTGCCAACTGCGGGTATCGATTAATGCGACATCCTGGTTATTGATAAATAGTTTAAATTGATCGCTGCCTAATTTCTTCGGTTTCGGTAGTTTGCCCAGGATGGCAGGGCCGCTGCGATTTTCAAATTTCATGCGGGCGAAGTACATTGGCGGCTCCGGCTGGCCGCTTAAAATATAATCGACAAACTGGCGTTCCGACGCTGTTGCCAGCAGGGATTGGTTAAATTGCAATTCGTAGCCAACGGTAGACATTGGCACTGCGCCGAGCGCCTTTCCGCAAGCAGAACCGGCGCCATGTCCCGGCCAAACCTGCAAATATTGCGGCAATTCTTTAAACTGTTGCAACGAGCGAAACAGCGTTTGGGCTGCCGGCTTCATCGCGCCGTTTTGCCCGGCGGCAGATTCCAATAAATCCGGGCGGCCAACGTCGCCGACAAATACAAAGTCGCCGGAAAGAATGCCCATTGGCCGGTCGGCAGCACCGCCGCGGTCTGTTACCAAAAACGAAATATGCTCCGGTGTGTGTCCTGGCGTGTATAGCGTTTTAAATTCAATATTTCCAATTTGGAATGCATCGCCATGCTTCAATAATTGGTGGTCGTAATCACTCTCGATAACCCAATCAAATCTCCATTCATTATCACTGCAATTAGATGCATACACTTTTACTCCCAACTGATGGGCAAATTCCTGCGCACCGGAGAGATAATCCGCATGAATATGGGTTTCCGTAACCGCAACAATTTTAAGAGAGGCTTTTGAGGCGGCTTCAATATAACGATGAATATCTCGCATCGGGTCTACGATAATTGCTTCACCGGTTTTTTGACAGCCAATCAAATAGGAATTTTGTGCTAATTTCGGTTCAAAAATTTGCTGGAAGTGCATTTTCTTCTCCTTAACAATTATTCATCCCAAGATACGGAAAACAGGGCATTAAACAAATGGGTGATGATCATTCCGAATTACTTTTTTCCATCCTTCTTTCAACAAACTCAAAGCGAGCATTATCAACGCAAACTACATCTAACCTTGCCAAATACAGAGCCTTGATTTACTGTTTAAATTTTTAGCCGGCCAAATGGTTGTTAGAGAGATATTATAGCATTCACTCGAAAACGAGTACCTGTTTTAAATTGCCGGATAGGGCATTTCTTATAAAATGGCTACCCGGCAAATATTGCTGATTATTTTATTCTGTTTACGCGCCTTTTTCTACCGGTACGCCGACCAGGTTGCCCCACTCTGTCCAGGAGCCGTCGTAGTTTTTCACCTTTTCATAGCCTAATAGGTATTTCAGCACAAACCAGGAGTGGCTGGAACGTTCGCCAATACGGCAGTAGGCAATTACATCTTTATCCGCCGTAACGCCTTTGCTGCCATAAAGTTCTTTTAACTCATCATAGTTTTTGAAGGTACCATCTTCGTTACAGGCCAAACCCCATCCGATATTTTTTGCACCGGGAATATGCCCGCCACGCTGGCAGGTTTCCGGGAGTCCCGGGGGGGCTAATATTTTACCGGTAAATTCATCGGCAGATCTTACGTCAACCAGGGCGATGTTGCCGCTAGCGTGTTTTTCCATCACTTCCGGCAAATAAGCGCGCAAGGATTGATCTGCATCGCTCGCAGTGTAATTAGCTTTTGCAGGAGACGCTGTGTCAGTGCTTAACTGGCGATTTTCTGCCAGCCATTTTTTGCGGCCGCCATCCATAATGCGAACATCTTTGTGGCCGTATACTTTCATTTGCCAAAAAGCCCAGGCGGCAAACCAGTTGTTATTATCGCCGTAGAGAACCACGGTTGTATCATTGCCAATTCCGCTGTTGCCGAGCAGCGCTTCCATATCCGCCTTGCTCACGATGTCGCGCTGAACATTATCCGAGAGTTGGGTTTGCCAATTCCAGCCAATAGCGCCGGGAACATGGGCTTCATCGTAGGCTTTGGTATCAACATCCACTTCCACAACTACTACATTATTATCATTCAGGTTGCCAGCAACCCAATTGGTGGAAACGAGTACTTCGGGATTTGCATAATTAGACATAAAAAACTCCTTTGTGTTTAGTTAATAAATGTTAAGGATTTAGAAAAACAATGCCACCATGAATAGAAGTTGAATTTTACGATAAAATCAACCTCACCTTTTTGATCGATATTCTATTTTTCTTATCCCCTTATATATACGCAAAAAATACGGTTAAAAATGTGAAGCGGAAACTCCATAAACATGGGGGAGTTTCTTTTTGAATCTTATTCCAAAATCCATTAACAACATAACAAAAAAACGCTAAACCACTTAATACTTATGTTTCAAATATTGGTACTTATGTTACATTTCTTAAATTTAAACGCTATATTTCCGCCGGTAATGCAAAACTGGTTTAAACTTAAAAAAACCTTATGAGAAACCACAAACCTAATATTTTAATTCCGCCGAATACGATATTAGTAATAACCGGCCCCACCGGAATTGGCAAAACAGCGTTGTCGAAAGCGATAGCAGCAGAACTCCCGGTTGAGATTATTTCCGCAGATTCGCGACAGATTTACCGATTTATGGATATTGGAACCGCAAAGCCTTCGCTGGAATTGCTGAGAGAAATTCCCCACCATTTCATCGATATTTTAAATCCCGATGAGCCGTACAGCGCAGGTGAATTTGGCAATATCGCACGCCAAACGATTGCAAAAATCTTTGAGCGCGAAAAATTACCGCTTGTTACCGGTGGATCGGGATTGTACATAAGAGCGCTATTGGAAGGATTTTTTAAAGGGGATTTCAAAGATTTGAAACTGCGCAAGCAGCTTCAAAAACGGCTAGAAAACGAAGGCATCGAAAAACTGTTCGCAGAATTGCAGACCATCGACCCGCTGTTTGCAGGGAAAACACATCCTAATAACATCAAACGCGTTATTCGCGGTTTGGAAGTATATTATTCCGCCGGTAAGCCGCTATCGGAAATTCAACAAGCCACTCCCGATCCCGCACCATTTAAATGGATTAAAATCGGCTTAACGATGGAGCGACAACAGCTCTACCAGCGAATTAATCAGCGGGTAGAAAAGATGTTCGAAGCCGGTTTAATTGCAGAAGTTCAGCAAATTTTAGATATGGGATATTCGCCGAAGCTAAATTCGCTTGACTCCGTTGGTTATAAAGAGGTGGTTTCCTACCTCAACAAAAAGGTCGACCTTTTTACCTGTAAAGAACGCGTCAAGCAAAACACTCGCCGTTATGCCAAACGACAATTTACCTGGTTTAGGGCGGAAAAGGATATTCATTGGATGGATGTGAGTGCCGCGGTTGATATTGTTTCGTTTTTGGAAGATGTGTTGATAAAGAATGATGGTTAAATGGCTGGATGGTAGGCAAAATCCCCCGCCTTTGTAAGGCGGGGGATTCTTACATATTTTTCACTATTTGTAAGGCATACGCCTAGCTCCTACTGAATAAATAAAACGATCACCCCGCAATCGGCTGTTGCCAGGGGCCGGTAATAGCGAAAGTGCGCCCGGCATCCTGGGCGTTAACGAACAATGTAGAGCCGTCGGGCGAAAAGCAAACACCGGCAAATTCAGTATTTTGATGGGAATTGGCAAAGGTATATAATTTCCCCTGCGGGGTAACGCCAATCAATCGGATTACATCGCCGTCGCGGTCTTCGCAAACGATGAGATCACCCCAGGGAGCGGCGGTCAGGTTATCGGCATTTTTCACTAAATTGGAGTTGTTAGGTTCAACAAACAACTCGATCTTTCCGGGATCTTTCCGTTCATCTTTGGTGCCCTCCTGCGGGCTGGGGATGTAACGCCAAATCTGCCCGTCTTCTTCTTTCCCGCCGCTAGTGCAGGCAAAATAAATTCCATCGGCTCCCAGCCACATGCCTTCCCCGCGGGCAAACCGAGCGGCCCCGGCATTGTAGCCACGGTGGCGCAAATCGTCTTTAGGCGACTCGACGTTATCCATATCGACCCGGTTGATATTGTTTCGTTTTTGGAAGATGTGTTGATAAAGAATGATGGTTAAATGGCTGGATGGTAGGCAAAATCCCCCGCCTTTGTAAGGCGGGGGATTCTTACATATTTTTCACTATTTGTAAGGCATACGCCTAGCTCCTACTGAATAAATAAAACGATCACCCCGCAATCGGCTGTTGCCAGGGGCCGGTAATAGCGAAAGTGCGCCCGGCATCCTGGGCGTTAACGAACAATGTAGAGCCGTCGGGCGAAAAGCAAACACCGGCAAATTCAGTATTTTGATGGGAATTGGCAAAGGTATATAATTTCCCCTGCGGGGTAACGCCAATCAATCGGATTACATCGCCGTCGCGGTCTTCGCAAACGATGAGATCACCCCAGGGAGCGGCGGTCAGGTTATCGGCATTTTTCACTAAATTGGAGTTGTTAGGTTCAACAAACAACTCGATCTTTCCGGGATCTTTCCGTTCATCTTTGGTGCCCTCCTGCGGGCTGGGGATGTAACGCCAAATCTGCCCGTCTTCTTCTTTCCCGCCGCTAGTGCAGGCAAAATAAATTCCATCGGCTCCCAGCCACATGCCTTCCCCGCGGGCAAACCGAGCGGCCCCGGCATTGTAGCCACGGTGGCGCAAATCGTCTTTAGGCGACTCGACGTTATCCATATCGACCCATTCTACTGCATATTGTTTGCCGATGGGAATGTGGAATTTACTTTTAGACCAATTTCGGGTGTCTTTTACGCCATCCAGGAGTTTCAATGCCTGCAATTTTCCGCCCTTTGCCAGCTTTCCGGGCGTATTGGGAATAAAGCGATAAAGCAGCCCGTCCTTACGATCTTCCGTTTGATAAACGAAACCGGATTGGGGATTTACAGCGACTGCTTCGTGGTTGAATCGTCCCATATCAATTAGCGGAACTGCATCCGTTAAGTGAATATCCGCTGATGCCGGAACTTCAAAATTGTAGCCGTGATCTTTTTCCAAAATGATGCTTTCATTTGAGCTTGATCGCAGCACGGTTTCCTCGCAGCTAATCCAACTATTCCAGGGCGTCGGCCCGCCAGCGCAATTGCGAATTGTTCCAACCAGGCTTAAATATTGTTTAACGACCTTTTGTTGCTTTGTATCATATATCACCGTAGTTGTTCCGCCGCCACAGGGCGTTTTATCGCCACCGGCGTCAAATAGTTTTTCTCTATTAATAGAGGAATACAGCTCCAGCGATTTGCCAAACGGGCTTTGAAAATTTGGCATCAGCTCGTGGTTTCGAATTAGAATCGTAAGACCATTGGGGCCTTCAAACGTTGCCATTCCATCTGGTAATCCTGGCAGCAAAAAGCCGTCGTCCATTGTCTCTCCCACACGAGAGATGATTTTATAAGAAAACCCTTTTGGTAAATCCAGCAAGCCGTCGGGATCGGTTATTAAGGGGCCGTATCCACTCGCCTGCATTGCCTCTATGTTTTGCCGGTTTAATTGAGAGGGTGATGAACAAGCCACTTGTGATAATCCCCAAAATCCCATTGATACAGCACTGCATGTTTTAATAAACTGTCTCCGGTTCATTTTCATATTTTCCTCATATTAATTTGAGTATTTTCACTGTATGGGTAAATCGAGCAGGTTCTATAAATAGATGTGTTCAAGAATAGATTAGTTCTTCATAATTTTTATAAACCAAAATTAAATTTTTTGCCCTCTCAATTTGATGATTCATTTTCTGTTGATCCCATTCGCCCTCAACTTTATATTTCCCCAAATCATAAGATAGTATTTGTTTGTCATTTATCAGACAGTAGATAATTAATAATAAAGTGGGATCAGCAACATTATTTGGCATTTTGCCAGTCGAAAAATCACTTTCAAAAATCTCAAATAATTTTTGACTAATTGCCCAATATTCAGACCTGACTCTTTCGATGCTCCGATCAAGGGAAGGGAATTTGCTACGGAGGAAATTTCTAACCTCACTCTCAATCCACTCTTTATTGACATTCGAACTTTTGTAATTTCCAATGACCAGGAGTTCATCATTCCCTTTACTAAGTGATTCTAACATGCCTATTATTTTTAAAGGGTTGACAACTGTATTTTCTTTATTATTATCCCAACAAATATCGATTGGCAAATACAACACTCCATCTATTGGATTTGAATCATTGAAAGCATCTTTCACACTTTTAAACCACCAATAAGCCATTCCCTTTTCTTTTCGTTTCTGAATTGAAGTTTCAAAGCACTGAATTTCAACAAAATCAAAGCTGTTCAATTTTGATGCATCGGAAACGCTATAAACGTTAATAAGAGCTTTATTAATTTCAAATTCTAATTGCCGTTTGGATACGATTTGTTTTAACTCGCCAATTAGTTTATTCACTTTACTTGAAAAATTGTTAATGAAGCTTGCTTCAGCCCAAACTACGGGTGTTGCAATATTGATTTTTTTTATACAGGAATCACGTTTATTCATGCTTCAAATCTCACTGATTTTTCTTTATTCCGAATTTTGGTGAAGGGATATGATCGATCCTATTTTTAACATATCTTTTGCATTTAAAGCTCAAAAAAAAGCCCGCTATAAATAAAATTAAACTCAATAATACAGATAGCAAGAAGTTTTGAGAGATCAACCAAATAATGATTCCCGAAAATATACATGTAAGGAAAAAATACATTAAAAGGATGGTGCCTTGAACCGAAAATATTGAATTATAGAATTCTGCCTTTATTCCCAACTCTTTTTCACAAGCATCGATTACTTTCATTTTGCTAAAAAAAATTTTCCAATGCGTAATCGTCAAATGAATACCAAATCCACAAGCAATTATACCCATAGTAGCAATTAAAATAAGTAAATCGGTATTTTGATCGACTTTAAAAAATGCATATACAACTCCTACAATAATGATTAGTACGCGCCATTCCTGGTTTCTCATATGGTGAATCTCAGCCCATTGAATTTTTATATAATCCATTAAATTGGCCACGGAATTTTCCTTTTATCGACAGGACACTTTTAAGCTATATATTTGATCTACATATCGTTTTAGGTATAATTCTTCCTTTTTTCTCATCATATTTTGTTCATCATTTGTCCGGTCATCATACCCTTTTAAGTGCAGCAATCCATGAATAACGAGGCGAGCGATTTCTTCCGGTAACGTTACGCCAAACTCCGCAGCATGTATTTTTGCACGATCCAGGGAGATGTAAATTTCGCCTTCAACTGTCTCATCCTCGCTTAAGTTAAATGTCATAACGTCGGTGAATGTATCGTCTCCCAAATAGTCGTGGTGAAGCGTGCGTAGAAAATTATCTTCCACAAAAACAACCGTTATTTCTCTTGCAGAAAGCGCTTCATCGGATAAAAATTTTAGCACGATATTTTCGACCGGCTGCTCCTGAATATCAAAACCAGGATAATTGTTTACAATCTCAACTCGACTCGGCATGGCTATCTTTATCACTCACTTCTACCGGTTGTTTTTTGTTTTCCGGTTGAGGAGAATTCTGGCGGTGGTTTTCTTTTAACTGGAGATCGGTTTTTTCTTCCGCCGGTTTTTTATCTTTTTTCTTTCCGTTCTCATCGGGATATTCAATTCGCAGGTGGTGAATTCCGGTTAAAATTGGGATAAACGCTTCTTTTATTCGATAAATATCCTTTAAAGTCAGGTCGCATTCATCCAATTGATCTTCCTTCAATTTACTTTCGATAAGCGAATCGACCAGGGTGCGAATTCGCTGTGGAGAGGGATCTTTTAACGCGCGCGATGCGGCTTCTACGGTATCGGCCATCATAGCAATGGCGGTTTCTTTTGTTTGCGGCCGCGGGCCGGGATAGCGAAAATCGCTCTCGTTAATTTCTTTTCCGTCGTTATTTTCTTTTGCTTTATGATAAAAATAGGAAACCAAACTATTGCCGTGGTGTTCGGGAATGAATTGTTTGACGGCATTGGGAAGCTTGTATTTTTCCGCCAATTTCACGCCTTCTTTAACATGATTTACGATGATTAAATAACTCATGTGCGGAGAAAGGCTGTCGTGTTTATTTACGCCGCCATGCTGGTTTTCGACAAAATATTCCGGCTTTAGCATTTTACCAATATCATGAAAGTAGCAGCCAACGCGGGTCAGCAGCGCATTTGCTCCAATAGAAACCGCTGCAGCTTCCGCCAGGTTGGCAACTACCACGCTATGATGAAAACTACCCGGCGCTTTTACCGAAAGCCGTTTCATCAAGGGGTGATTTAAATCCGATAATTCCAGCAAGGTAATATCGGTGGTGACATCAAAAATTCGTTCGAAAATCCCGATGAGAAAAAAGATAATGACCGGCGCCAAAATCGCATTCGGCAATAGATAATAAGCAAAATCCCGAAAAATTTCTTGAAAAGGTTTTACCAGGATTAACCCGAGAATAAGATTGACCACCAGGTACGCCAGGAGAATATACACAATCGCACGGAACATGTGCCGACGATTGCGAATCCGTTGTACGGAAAAAATCGCAATGCTGCCGACAATTAAAGACATAAAGGTAAAGGTGTAATCGTTGCCTAAAATAGAGCCGATAATTAAACTAAGTGTTACCAGGCAAATAAACGCGATACCGAAATCCAATAAAACCGCAATCAACATTGGTGCAATAATAATGGGAATGGTCAGGTTAGACCATTCCGTAAAATTTAAAATGATGGCCGCGAAACCGAGCTGAATCAGAAAAATCAGCATTATCATTCCCAAAAAACGATTGTCTTTAAAAATCGACCGACGATAAAAGTAAACATAAAATACCATAATCATGATTAATATGATGGCAAAGAGCATGCGGCCGGTGAATAATTTTAGCTGATCCCATCCTCGGGTGGTTGCGGAGCGTTCGTTTAAGGCAATTTCCAGCGATACCAGTTTTTGATAGATTTCCCTTGTTACTTTTTCGTTGCTGTCGATAATGCGTTCATTTTGCTCCACATACCCGCGAGTAAGCGGAACCTCGTGCACCGCTTTATCTTTCCGTTCTTTGGTTTGCGGTTCGTTAAAAATGAGATTAGGCGTTAAAAATGCAAATGTTAAAAAATCGGCAATTTGCGAATTAAGCGTTTCACCGGTATTTTGGTCTTTGAGAAGGCTGTCTACCACGCCTTTGGCGTCGCTAATCGCCATTACTTCGTTTAGCGGGATTGTTTCCTCTACATTGTCCTCGATGATTACAATTTCCGTTTCCACAATTTCGGCTTTGGGATGGTTGATTATGCCAAGTTTATAGGCAGCTCTAAGCCCTTTTTCAAGCTGTTTTTCCAGTTTCCCAAGCTGATTATGCTGGCTGATAACATAGAGTTGTTGTAAATCGTTTCGATCTAATCGAACGTTATATTTAACGTTAAATGGTATTAGAAAACTATCTGCTAACACCGGGTCAAGCAGTTTAACAGAGTCTTCCACTTGTGCTTCCTGGGCGGCAAGGTCTTGCGGGTTAAAGAATGTTTGAATTTCATCAAAAAATTTGTTGAGAGTTATGATTTGGCGATTTTCGACCCCCGGTTTTTTGTCATATACCCGGGGAATGGCTTCCTGTGCACGTTTGCGTTCTGCTTCTAATTCCGCTTCCGTTTTTTGGATGGCAAATTTGAAAGGGGCGATAATTTCTTCGGGAGAAATACTATTTACGGTTAAATTGCTGTATTGAAATCCTCTTTCCGAAGGCATCATCCATATAATAACCAGGGTAAGCGTAGCGATGTAAAATAGCTTTACTAAAAGATCGCCTAACTTTATGCCACGATAAAGCGTTTTCGATTGTAGGTAATTGGAGATCGATTCCCAAAATTCTTTAATGGCTTTCATAGATTATCCATTTTTAATCAGAAAAGAGGAATAAGTTAAAGTTGGGGGATCGGATTCGCAAATCATATCACTTTTTTTTGAAAAATTACATTGATGGAGAGATTGGGGCTGGTGGTTTGGCGAATTTGTTTTTTATTCTGCGTAAGTGGCATTATAATTTTTCAAAAAGAAGCCGCCTTTGTTTCTTTTTTGGCTTTGCTTAAGAACTGTCTCTTATACACATCTCCGAGCCCACGAGACTCCATTGCA
>CAXHHS010000076.1:0-14422 GCA_964015645.1 uncultured bacterium | reverse complement strand
GATGCAATGGAGTCTCGTGGGCTCGGAGATGTGTATAAGAGACAGTTATTAAACCGAAAGATTTTTCGGATTCGATGTTTTTCGGAAATGCAATTTGGGATGCATTAAATAAATATCGAGTTGAACTTGTCATTTTAGCCGGATACCTAAAAAAAATTCCCGAAAATGTTGTTTCTGCTTTTAATAACCGGATCGTAAATATTCACCCTTCTTTGTTGCCCGCATTTGGTGGTAAGGGGATGTATGGCCGTCGAGTGCATCAGGCAGTTTTTGCTTCCGGCACAAAAATCTCCGGGGTAACCGTTCACCTGGTCAATAATGAATACGATGCGGGGCCGATTGTTCTGCAAAAGGCGGTAGAAATCGAGGACTGCCATTCTCCTGAAGAAATCGCTGATAAAGTTTTAGCGTATGAACATAAGATATTTCCCAAGGCGATTAAACTGCTCGTTGAAAATGAACCGGAGGTTATTGGAAACCGGGTGGAGTTTAAAAAGGATCAAGGGTTAGGTGAGTTACGAATGATTGAAATTAAACGAGCATTAATTAGCTGTTGGGATAAAGAAGGGCTGCTCGATCTCGTAAAGAAATTAGCCGAATTTAATATTGAAATTATTTCCAGCGGGGGAACGGCAGCACATTTAGAAAGCCACCAAATTCCTGTAACACGAGTTGAAGATATTACCGGCTCCCCGGAAGTTTTGGGCGGGCGGGTAAAAACACTCCACCCGAAGATACATGCCGCATTACTGGCAAAACAAACCCCGGAACATTTGCAAGATCTGAAGAAATTAGATGTAGAGCCTATTCAATTGGTGGTTGTTAACCTTTATCCGTTTGTAGATGAGGCAGTAGAAAAACGACTGCCCTTGGAACAAGCCGTAGAGTTTATTGATATTGGCGGCCCGACAATGTTGCGGGCGGCAGCAAAAAACTTTCAATATGTCGCAGCGCTTCACCAGCCGGGACAGTATCAATATTTTCTGCAACACCTGGATGAAAACAGTGGTTGTGTTTCCGAAAACCTTAGCCAGCAATTAGCGCAAAAAGTTTTCTTTTATACCAGTTGGTACGATGGGCAAATACAAACGTATCTATCTGCCCAAAATACAACGGATACGGAAGCCCGAACCTATCGAACGTTTCATTTGCAAAAAAAACAAACACTTCGATACGGAGAAAACCCCCATCAACAAGCTGCGGTGTACCAGCCTTATGCCGAGGGAGCACGCGGCCTGTCGGGGTTGGAGCAGCTTTGGGGAAAGCCGTTGTCTTACAACAATTACATCGACGTGAATGCGGCATACGAACTTGTTTTGGAATTTGATGAGACAGCTGCTGTTATCGTTAAACATACCAATCCTTGCGGGGCAGCAGCCAGTAAAGTGAATTTAGCCGAAGCTTTTTCAGGAGCGCTGCGTGGCGATTCGCTTTCCGCATTCGGCGGTATTGTTGCATTTAACCGTACTGTTGATGGCGAAACTGCGGAAAAAATGGCAAAGATTTTTTTTGAGTGTATTATAGCCCCGGATTTCGAAAATTCGGCGTTGGAAATTCTGCAAAGAAAAAAAAATCTGCGCTTGCTAAAGATGCACCCGGAAACGTTTGCTGGCGATGGCCGCGAGCTTAAATTGCTAAACAATACTTACCTCGTTCAGGAAGCTGATACAATGAGAGAAAATCGCTCCGATTGGAGTGTTGCTACTAAAAAATCGCCATCGGAAATGGAATGGGCGGAGCTGGAATTTGCCTGGGAAATAGCCAAACATGTTAAATCAAATGCAATTGTACTAACGAAAAATCATGAATTATACGGCACAGGCGCCGGGCAAATGTCGCGAATCGATTCTGTAAAAATTGCGAAGATGAAAGCGGAGCAAGCCGGGCGCGAGTTATCTGGGGTGATGTTGGCTTCCGATGCCTTTTTCCCATTTCGAGATGGTATAGACGAAGCTGTTAAAGCAGGCGTTTCTGCAATTATCCAACCCGGCGGCTCGATTCGGGACGAAGAAGTGATTCAAGCAGCAAACGACCATAACATTAGCATGGTTTTTACCGGAATTAGACATTTTAAACATTGAATGTAGATTAATTTGGTTGTTTTTTAGGAGGTGTAAATAGGATTGATTATTTTGTATTGTTAAATTTAGTGAGTTTGCCATTAAAAATAGATATATAGCTTGATGTGGTTGCCCGACCTCACCCCCAAACCCCTCTCCTAATAGGAGAGGGAGCTACCAAGCGTATTTAGTAGCGAAGAATAATTTTTATAATACACAATACTTTCTCTTTTGTCACCCCTCTCCTTGTAGGAGAGGGGCCAGGGGTGAGGTTGAGCTGAAAAAGTAAACCAGGTCTCTATCTTTAATAGCAACTTGAATACTACGGCAGTAAGAAGAGTATAAAATTCAAATTAAAGATTCGGAGTGCTTATGGGTTTTTTCGATTTTCTATCTAACGACATCGGGATTGATTTGGGGACAGCAAATACGCTGATTTATGTAAAAGGAAAAGGCATTGTCGTAAACGAGCCTTCTATCGTGGCATTTGAAGAGCATACCAATAAAATTGTGGCGGTCGGCAAAGAAGCCCGCGAAATGCTCGGACGCACTCACCAGGACATCATTACCATTCGCCCGCTTAAAGATGGCGTTATTGCAGATTTCGAAGCAACCGAGGCCATGATCCGGGAGTTTATCAAAAAAGCGAAAGTGAATCGCATTAGCATCGGGAAAATCGTCGTTTGCGTGCCATCCGGGGTTACGGAAGTTGAGAAGCGGGCTGTGCGCGATAGCGCTGAACGCGCCGGGGCAAAGGAAGTGTACCTGGTTGCCGAAGCTATGGCTTCCGCCATCGGAATCGGGCTGGAAATAGATCGCCCGGTGGGCAGCATGATTGTGGATATTGGCGGCGGTACTTCGGAAATTGCGGTTATTTCACTTAGCGGAATTGTGCTGCATACTTCCATTCGCATCGGCGGCGATGAGATGAATGAAGCCATCGTCCAATATTTCAAGAAAAATTATAACCTGTTGATCGGCGAAAAAACTGCCGAAAATCTAAAGTGCGAAGTCGGCTCCGCTTTGCCGCTGGAAAGCGAAATTACCAACATTGTAAAAGGGCGCGATTTGGTGGATGGTATTCCAAAAACTGTGGAGGTAAACTCCTTGGAAATCCGCGAGGCACTAAATGAGCCAATCAATACGATTGTCGATACGATTAAAATTACGCTAGAGCACACACCACCGGAATTGGCATCCGATATTTTGGATCATGGAATCGTGCTTTCCGGCGGTGGCGCGCTACTGAGGCGATTAGATGACCGCATCGTACAAGAAACCCGCCTGCCGGTGAATGTGGCCGAAGATCCTTTAAGCTGCGTTGCCCGGGGAACCGGAAAAATTTTAGAAGATTATGCCCGCTTTCAAAAAGTACTCCTCAAAAGTAATCGACGGATGTAATCTTTATGAGGCTGCCGCGTTATCTTACATTTTTGAATAAATCATTTCTATTATTGCTGCTTTATATATTCTTATCCGGCGTATTGATGAGTTTTAGCGATACATCTTCCCTGCGTGGAATTCGTTGGGTAATGCTTCATGCCGCTGAATTTGTTAATTCGATTAAAGAAAATATTGCAACCCGGGGAAACCTGGCTCGCCAAAATGAGTTTTTGAAAGAGGAGAATTTTTATCTTCACATCACCAATCAGCAGTTGCGGGAAATGGTGCTGGAAAATTCCCGCCTCCGAAAAATGCTGGCGCTAAAACCACCATCGGGATATAAGTATATTGCTGCAAAAGTTATCGGCGGGAGCACCGAACCGGGTATCAATTCCGTTATTTTAGATACCGGTGAACAAGATAGCATTGCCGTAAACATGGCGGTTATTAATACAGATGGCCTTGTGGGCAAAGTCATCTCGACAACAGCCAGCCAATCGGTTGTTCAACTATTAAAAGATCATAACGCGTTTACCAGCGCGCGTTTGCAAAACAGCCGGGAAACCGGAACCGTTAGCTGGAAAGGCGGAGATGCTCTCGATCTAAATTTTGTTCCCAAAAATATTTCAGTAGAAATTGGAGAGGTCGTTGTTACGTCCGGGTTAAGCCAAATTTACCCGGCACAGCTTAAGATCGGTGTCGTAAATTACACTAAAGATGACGAACAAGACCTCTTTAAAAAAATTGGCATTCAACCAGCGGTAAATTTCAATGCGTTGGAAGAAGTGTTTGTGTTAAAAAAAGAGAACCTACCGGAGATTAACGAAAGTGAATAGTACTTACATCCGGTATTTTATTATATTTTCATTAGCCTTGATTTTTCAAGCAACAGTCATAAATGCAGTTCAAATTCGGAATTGGAAGCCGGATTTGGTCATAATTTTTTTGGTAATGTTTGCTCTTCAAAATGGCAAAAGCGCTGGTAGCACCGCAGGATTTTTAATTGGCGTTGTGGGAGACATTGTGAGTTGGAAATTGTTAGGAGTCGGGGCATTGTCAAAAACGGTTACAGGGTATGTTGCCGGGGGATGCGGGCGGTTTCTTCAGGAAAAAAGCCAGGTTGTCTTTACATTTTTGTTTACTTTGTTAATAAGTGGATTTCTTCATGATGTCCTTTATTTTTATTTTAATACCCTGGGAAAAGAGATTTCCTGGGGCGTATTAATTTTCGCCCAAATTATTCCGAATTTGTTATACACGGCGATTATTGGCGTCGCCATTTATTCATCTTTAGGAAAATGGTTAAACGAAGAAGATGAGCAATATTAATTTTAGATCCGGCAACAAACGCCGGATGGGTTTTTATGGCGTTATTTTTTGTGCGGCAATGCTGCTGGCACTGCGGTTTTTTGACCTTCAAATTTTGCAAGAGAACCTCTATCGAGAAAAGTCTAATGAATATATTGTTAAAAAAGAAACACAAATTCCTGTTCGCGGGTTAATTTACGACCGCAACGGAACGCTTATCGTTGATAATCGCCCCTCTTTTTCTCTCTATCTAATCCCAGCACAAACAACACCTTACACGGTAGAGTTTTTAGCAAACTCCCTTAATCTTACGAAAGAAGATATTCGTAAAAAATTCCGACGGTCTCGCCGGTTTCAACCGGTAAAAATAGCTCGTTATGTTGATTATAAAACGCTTACAATTTTACAGGAAAACCGGCTTTTTTTACCTGGGTTAGAATGGAATGTAGAACCGAAACGAAATTATCATTTTGACCGAAGTTTCGCGCACGTACTGGGAACGCTGGGAGAAATTGGGGAAAGCGAATTAAATAGAGATTCCGAATACGAGCCGGGTGATATTGTCGGTAAAAAAGGCGTCGAAAAAGCGCTTGATAAAGAATTACGAGGGCAAAAAGGGTTCCGTTTTCTTAAAGTAGATGCGTTGGGTCGTAATGCCGGGGAATTATCATCCGCAAAAAACAGCCTGCCATACCCGGGCCGGGATTTATATCTAACAATCGATAGCCGCCTTCAACAATATGCAGATTCTTTAATGGAAGGTAAAAACGGCGCATTTGTTGCCATCAATGTAAGGAATGGCGAAATCCTGACAATGGTTTCGAAACCGGACTATGATTTACGGCTTTTTGCAGAAGCCATTGAGCCACAGATTTGGAGCGAGCTAATGGCGGATACTTCAAAACCATTATTCGACCGGGCAACTCAAGCAACATATCCGCCAGGGTCAACCTATAAAATGGTTGCCGCTATTGCCGCGCTTAACGAAGATATTGTTACACCAAAATGGTCAGTGTTTTGCCCGGGATATTATCGCATTGGCCGCCGGACTGTCCGTTGCTGGAATGCCGATGGCCACGGTGAAGTAAATGTGCAATCCGCAATTAAATATTCCTGCAATGTATATTTTTACCAATTGGGCTTGAAAATCGGTATCGATCAATGGACGAAATATAGTAAAATCTTTCAATTCGGTAAAAAAACCAAAATTGAACTGAAGACCGAAAAGCCGGGATTAGTGCCCAGCAAGGAATACTACGACAAAGTGTATGGCAAAAGGGGATGGACGCATGGGATGCTTGCCAATATTGCCATTGGCCAGGGAGAGCTATTGGTTACGCCGTTACAAATGGCCCAATTCGCTATGGTGTTAGCCGATAGCGGTTCTTATTACCGCCCTCATTTAACCAAAAAATTAGTTGATAAACTTACCGGGGAAATAGATAGCGTTCGTACGGAGCTGATCAAAATAGAAGGCATAAAACCAGAGGTTTTTCGAATGATGCGAGAGGGAATGCGGCAGGTTGTTGCTGGCGGCACCGGCTGGCGGGCAGGTGTATGGCGCATTAGCGGCGGTGGAAAAACCGGTACTGCCCAAACACCGCCTAAAAAATCACATGCCTGGTATATCGGGTTTGCCCCATTCGAAAATCCTGAAATCGCCGTGGCAGTCATTTTTGAAAACGGCGGTTCCGGCGGCGGTGTGGCCGCTCCGGTTGCCGGAAAATACTTGCAGCGCTATTTTCACTACCAGGATAAATTCGACTATAAACAGTACCGTGAATTTCAGCGCGTTTTGTGGGCAAAGCAACGAGAGCAGGCGCGTTTGGATAGTTTGAGAGATGCCGGGGTAATGGTTACGGATGACGAAACAGAACAGTAAATGACATTGTGTGCAAGTGCGCAAGTGTTCGAGGGCTTTATTTACTTGTTAACTATTTAGCCTACTAAACATGCGAAAAAACACGAAAAGGTTAACCTTTATAACGAATTTTCTTTAAGGAAGAAATGATAGAACGAATCAAAAGCCTGGACCCAGTTTTGTTGCCCTGTTTAGCAGGATTACTTTTATTGGGGGTGTTGGCGCTTTATTCCACATCGCAGTCGGATGTCGGCACGAACTATTTTACATCGCAATTAAAATGGATTTTGCTTGGAACTGCCGTCATGCTGGTGGTTACCTTTTTAACCAACCGGCTATATTATGACTTTGCTTATATTGGGTATGCGATTTCATTAGTATTGCTCATCCTGGTTTTTTTTGTTGGCAGTGAAGGCCTGGGAGCAACGCGCTGGCTCCGGTTTGGCGGTATCGGAATTCAGCCATCGGAAATTGCCAAAATAGCGACGTTATTAGCCCTGGCCAGGTACCTTTCCGATGAGCGCCTGGAAATCAACCGCCCGAAAATTTTCATCATTGCAACAGCGATTATTGCAACTCCATTTGTTTTGATAGCCCGCCAGCCGGACCTTGGTACGGCACTGGTTTTTGTGGTTTTAGCCCTTCCGGTGTATTATTGGATCGGGTTAAAATTCGCTACTCTCATTTTAATTCTGATACCGCTTATTGTTTTATTTGCTTCATTTAATACGTTTACATTTATTCTGGCATTGCTGTTGATTGTGCTGTATTTAATCTATTTAAGACCATCAGTCGTTTTAGGCGCTGTCTATTTTTTCCTTAATGTTGCTGTTGGGTTTATTACCCCAATGTTGTGGAATCAACTAAAAGATTATCAAAAACGTCGAATTACGACATTTTGGAATCCGGAAGCCGATCCGTTGGGAGCCGGATACCAAATTATTCAATCCAAAGTTGCAATTGGCTCCGGTGGTTTTTGGGGGAAAGGATTTTTAGAAGGGTCACAAACTCAGTTGCGTTACTTGCCGGAACAGCATACGGATTTTATCTTTGCAGTTATCGGGGAAGAATTTGGTTTTTTTGGCGTTTTTGCCGGAATACTACTGTTCTCAATTTTTTTAATTCGGATTGTTTATATTGCAAATTCATGCAAAAGCCGCTTTAGCAGCGTGATTGCTATTGGTATTGGGGCAATTATCGGTTTTCACATGTTCATCAATATTGGAATGACCGTAGGGCTTTTTCCCGTAACTGGCCTTCCACTGCCGTTTATTAGTTATGGCGGTAGTGCCCTAATTAGTAATATGATAATGGTAGGGCTGCTGCTAAATTTTTATCGATCGAGATACGAGTACTGATGCATCCGGAATTATTCAGATTTGGGCCGGTTGTTGTTGGCAGCTATGGTGTAATGCTGGCAATTGCCTTTATGGCCGGAATTTATATTACAATGCGGCTTGCCGAACGGCGGGAAATCGATAGAGACAAAGTACTTAACCTTTGTTTTATTATTTTGATAGCTGCAATTATCGGTTCCCGGCTCTTGTATGTTGTAACTCACCTCGATGAATTTCAAGGTCGTTGGTTATATACATTCTTACCGGTGCAGCCGGATGGATCGATCGGCTTAAGCGGGCTAATTTTTTTAGGCGGTTTTATTGCCGCGTTGCTTGCCGCTTTGGTTTATGTAAAAAAGCAGAATATTCCGGCATTTAAAATGGCAGATAGTGCTGCACCGGCTTTGGCATTCGGGCTATTTGTCGGGCGTATCGGTTGCTTTTTAAATGGGTGTTGTTTTGGCAAAATTTGTGATACCGCCCTGGGAGTAAAATTCCCTGCTGGCAGCGCTGCCGGTTTTGTAATGGGCGATGTATATTTACATCCGACCCAGCTGTATTCTTCGACTTACGGACTGATCATTTTTGTGATATTGATGCTAATAAATTATAAGAAAGTTGCCGATGGTCTAATAGCAGCGGTTTTTCTGGTATTGTACGGCATTGCCCGCTTTACGGTCGATTTTTTCCGGTATTACGAAGAAGAAATGATTGTGGCAGGCGGTTTGGATTGGAACCAGATCATTAGTCTAATAATGGTCATCGGCGGGGTTATCCTGTTTTTTGATCGAAGCCGAAGAGCCGGAAAAGTTTTTTACAGGGAATAAAGGCTTGACTGATCTGGATTTAATACCTAAATTTTGCTGTTCATCACCTGGTTTGCATTGTAATAAAATTAGTTTAACACCAAAAATTTAAAGGTGGTAAATGAAAACGATGAAAAAACTCTTAACCGTAAATTTGATAATGTTAAGTTTTATTGCGCTGATAAGCTGCGCAGGATCCAAATCTAATCAAACCAACGAAGATCCGTTTCCGCCTCAAGACGATGATTATGGAGAAATCGAACAGTTGTTGGGAATTACACCCGATGACCAGAACAGAAGTTCTCAGGATTCTCAGGATGAAGATTTGATCTCGCTGTTGGAAGATACCAACTCCGGTAATGAAACTTCGACACCGGCTCAACCTGCCGAAAAAAATCGTGTCTCCCAATTGGAAGGCGAAGTTACGGATCTAAATCGAAAACTTCAGGAAAAAAACAAAACGATCAATATTTTGCGTAACCAGGTAATGGCAATGGAAGAGGAAAAAGACAAACCGCAGCGGCCATCTTCCTCTATCAACACGAGTTTTACGCCTTCTGCTAATATTGCCGATACCGACTACCAACGCCGCTACCAATCGGCATTGGATATGGCGCATAACAAGCAATATCGTGAAGCAATTCGCGGTTTCGAAGCGCTATTAGCCTCCAATGATAAAAACAGCCTGTCCGATAACGCGCAATATTGGATTGGTGAATGCTACTATGCCCTGGGGGATTATCGGGCGGCCATCCTGGCGTTTGAGAAAGTATTTACCTTTAAAGATTCGAACAAAAATGATTACTCTCAATACAAATTAGGGCTTTGTTACTTCCAATTGAAGGATCGCGAAAGAGCGCGCCAGGAATTTCAGAGTTTGCTTGACAATTATGACAACTCGCCTTTAATTAGCAAGGCTCAAGAATATATGGCTAAGTTGTAAAACGATGATCTTGGGCGGTTAGCTCAGTTGGCTAGAGCGTTGCGCTCACATCGCAAAGGTCACAGGTTCAAATCCTGTACCGCCCACTCTCACTAACCTTTAAAACTATCCGAGAGGTAGTTAAGGGATGTTCGTTAAACTCAAAAAAAATAATATTTTAATCCTACCTTGCGGCCTTTGGTTTTACCAAAGGCTATTTTTTTGTTATTTTCAAACACTCTCCAACACTTTAAAATCGAAAACATTAATATATACAATAACCATCGCCTGTTTAAAGGAGTAATTATGGCTGAACAAATAAAAGCGCAAATCATAACTAAAGATGATATGAGCCGGATAATAACTCGATTATCACATGAAATTTTGGAAAAAAATCGTGGTTTGAAAAATCTTGTGTTGATTGGGCTTCGTACGCGTGGCGCTTACCTGGCTGAGCGCATTTCTAAAAAAATTCAAGAAATTGAAAGCGAAGAAGTACCGACCGGTTTTCTTGATGTAACACTCTATCGAGATGATTTTCGCACCCGCTTAAAACAACCGGCTGTCGAGGTTACCAATATCCCCTTTGCCATTGATGAAAAGAATATCTTTCTAATCGATGACGTTTTGTATACCGGGCGAACGATTAGAGCGGCGTTAAATGCTTTAATGGATTTTGGCCGGCCAGCCCGAATTCATTTGGCGATTTTGGTAGATCGCGGCCACCGGGAATTGCCGATAAAAGCAGATATTATTGGTAAAAATATACCCACTTCCAGTGGTGAAGAAGTTAGAGTCAAAATGACAGAAGTAGATGAAGAGGATTCCGTTTACTTAATCGAAATTAAATGAAAGGTAAAATATGTTGAAATCCGGTCATTTATTGGGGCTTGATGGAATGCCGCAAAATGAAATTCAGTTATTACTGGATACTGCCCGATCCTTTCGCGAAATTTTGGATCGCCCAATCAAGCGCGTTCCGACGCTTCAAGGAAAAACAGTCGTCAACCTCTTTTACGAACCCTCAACGCGTACGAGAATATCTTTCGAGCTGGCTGAGAAACGAATGTCGGCAGATATTGTAAATTTTACTGCCAGCACCAGTTCCGTTAAAAAGGGTGAGTCGCTAATCGACACCGTAAAAAATATCGAAGCGATGAAAATTGACATGGTTGTCGTGCGCCATTCCTCACCGGGAGCAGCGCATCTTTTAACCAAAGTACTCGATGCAAATATCATAAATGCCGGTGACGGTGGCCACGAACATCCCACCCAAGCATTGTTGGATATGATGACCATTCGCGAACGCTTTGGAAAGCTAAATGGCTTAACAATCGGTATCGTTGGCGACATTGAACATTCGCGTGTTGCAAGATCAAATATTTTTGGCCTTGAAACGATGGGAGCGCGAGTCATTTGTTGCGGGCCATCCACTTTAATTCCCCGGGAAATTAAACAATTGGGAGTGGAAGTTTGTCACAATATTGACGAAGTAATTCCGCAAGTCGATGTTTTAAATATACTTAGATTGCAATTAGAGCGCCAGCAGAGCGGTTTATTTCCCTCGCTAAGAGAATATCATAATTTTTTTGGCGTCACCAGGGAGCGGCTGGAAAAGGCTTCCAAACCCGTTTTAATTATGCACCCGGGGCCAATGAATCGCGGGCTGGAGATTTCAAGTTATGTTGCAGATAGCGAACACTCCGTAATTCTGGAACAGGTTACGAATGGAATCGCACTGAGAATGGCTGTTTTATATTTACTCGCAGGAGGTAAAAGTGAAATTCACTAAAAATGTAAAATTGGATCGTCAAGGATTTCAAAAACTTCCCCCCAAATTGATTTTAAAAGGCGCAAGAATAATCGATCCGTCGCTTAATTTGGATGAGGCTGCCGATCTTCTTATTGAAGATGGTAATATTGCCGCAGTTGGTCAAATTGATTCTACCGGTTTTGATGGCGAAATAAGCGAGCTTCATAATAAAATCATTAGCCCCGGTTGGATTGATATGCACGTCCATCTCCGGGAGCCGGGTAGAGAGGATGAAGAAACGATTGAAAGCGGTTGCCTGGCGGCTGCTAATGGCGGTTTTACCACTGTCTGCTGTATGCCAAATACCAAGCCGGCAATCGATACCCAGGAAATTATCCAATATATCAAAGATCGCGCTCGCGATTCCCTGGTTGAAGTTCATCCGATTGCTGCAATTACAAAAAATCGGGAAGGAAAAGAATTATCGGAGATACTTCATCTCGTTGAGCAAGGCGCCGTTGCAATTTCTGATGATGGCGACCCGGTAATGAGTGCTGAAATTATGCGTCGCGCATTGGAGTATAGCGAAATGGCCGGAATTCCGGTTATTGGCCATGAAGAAGACACAACGATGACTATAGACTGCCACATGAACGAAGGAATCGTTTCTACTCGCCTTGGTATCAGGGGGATTCCTTCTGTTGCAGAAGATATAATGATTGCCAGGGACATAATGCTGACGGAATATAGCGGTGGCCATTTTCATGTTGCGCATATTGCCACAGCCAAAGGAGTGGAATTGGTGAGAGAAGCAAAAGAACGCGGCATCTCTGTTTCTGCGGAAGTAACGCCGCACCATTTTACACTTACGGATGAAGCTGTCAAAAATTTTGATACCAATACCAAAATGAAGCCGCCGCTGCGAGAAGAAAACGATATTCAGGCAATTATTGAAGGGTTAAAGGATAACACAATCGATGTGATTGCTACAGATCATGCCCCGCATTCCTGGGAAGAAAAGGCTGCGGAATTTATTTTTGCCCCCTTTGGAATATTAGGTTTAGAAACAGCCATGGGATTAAGTATGAAACAACTTCTGCACAAAAACATTCTCAACTTAAACACATTGATCGAGAAATTTACAGTTAACCCCTACAAAATTCTTGGATTAAATTATCCTGCCATTCAAAAAGGAAATATCGCGAATTTGACAATCTTTGATTGCGAATCGGAATGGATATTTCGTACTCCAAATAGCCTTTCCAAAAGCGTTAATACACCTTTTGCTGATTGGAAGTTTAAAGGGAAACCATTTATGGTTATTAATAATAACCAATTTTTTTCATCGGTTTTATAAATTTAACGAAGCAAGGAGTGTCAAGCTTTAGCTTGACTGTTTAATTTGATCACTGTCATCTCGAAATTTCGAGATGACACTCCTACACTCCTGTTCGCATTTAGTTGACATAGTGGCACATAATTTGGCATACTGGCACAATTAGAATATACAAGAAGCGTTAAAGGCAAATTTGAGTCCATCCCCAACATCTTATTTATTATAAAGTTATAAAAAAATAATATTTCTGGCACTATTGTTGTTAAGCAGTAGGGCGATTATATATTACGATAATAAAAGGTTTAATAAGCGTTAAAAAATAACAAGAAAAATTTAAAACGAAAAGTTTCGAAGCAATTAATCTAAACATTTAAAGGAGGGCTTTAAGATGGCCAAAAAAGTAATCGGGATTGATCTAGGAACAACTAACTCTGTCGTCGCTGTTATGGAAGGTGGAGAACCTGTTGTAATTCCGAATTCGGAAGGTGGTCGAACCACGCCTTCAATTGTTGGGTTTACGAAATCCGGCGAAATTTTAGTTGGTGCAACTGCCAAACGGCAAATGATTACCAACCCTCAAAATACAATATATTCTATTAAACGGTTTATGGGGCGGCGAAAAAGCGAGGTTCCGGAAGAAGCAGGAATGGTGCCTTATAATATCAAAGAAGGCGTTAACGAATTATCTGTAGTAGAAGCGGGTGACAAAGAATACACCCCCCAGGAAATTTCCGCAATGATCTTGCAAAAAATGAAACAAACGGCAGAAGATTATATCGGCGACAAAATAACCGATGCTGTTATAACTGTTCCGGCTTATTTTAACGACAGCCAGCGAAAAGCAACTAAAGAAGCTGGTGAAATTGCCGGTTTAAACGTTCTTCGAATTATCAACGAGCCAACTGCTGCATCTTTGGCGTATGGGTTGGATAAAAAAACAAATCAAAAAATTGCCGTTTATGATTTGGGTGGCGGTACTTTCGATGTCTCGATTCTGGAGATCGGCGATGGTGTGTTTGAAGTAAAGTCAACGAATGGCGATACCCATTTAGGTGGCGATAACTTTGACCAGCGAATTGTCGACCATATTGCCAGCGAATTCCAAAAAGAACATGGCATTGACTTAAGAAAAGACCCGATGGCTCTGCAAAGACTAAGAGAAGCTGCAGAAAAAGCAAAAGTTGAATTAAGCAGCACGCTCCAAACCGATATTAATTTGCCGTTTATTACGGCTGATGCCAGCGGTCCTAAACATCTTCAAATGACTTTAACTCGCTCGCAATTTGAGCAATTGATCGAAGACCTTGTCCAGCGCACATTAGTGCCCTGCCAAACCGCGATGAAAGATGCCGCATTGAGCACCAATGATATTGATGAAATTATACTGGTTGGTGGTTCTACTCGTATTCCTCGTATTCAGCAATTAGTAAAAGATACCTTTGGAAAAGAGCCTCATAAAGGTATAAACCCAGATGAGGTTGTATCAGTTGGAGCCGCCATTCAGGGTGGTGTGCTCGCTGGTGAAGTTAAAGATGTGCTGCTCTTAGACGTTACGCCGCTTTCTTTAGGAATCGAAACACTCGGTGGCGTTTTAACCCGCCTAATCGAAAAAAACACAACCATTCCCACTCGCAAAAGCGAAGTGTTTACGACAGC